>NZ_JBFUBH010000005.1:0-273608 GCF_056405855.1 Pararhizobium sp. P1_E7
GTTATTGCCGGCAAGTCCGCGCTCGACGTCGAGCAGGCCGATTGGGATACCATCAAGGATCATCCCGTTGTGGTCGCTTGGATCAAAGCCGAACATCTCATCGTCACCGGTGAGGACGAAGATCCGAAGGTGTCGGAGCGCGACGACCTGAAGAAGCAAGCGGCCGAACTCGGGCTGGAATATCCGAAGAACATCAGCACCGAGAAGCTGAAAGAGCTGATCGACGCGAAGCTCGGTTCCTGACGACAACAGGCCCGGCGGGCAACTGCCGGGCCTTCCACTTCATCGGAGAATGACATGGCTGGATATGGTACCACTGCGGAGTTCACGACCTATGCGGCCGCAGCCGGCTATGAGTTCCCCGAAGGCACTACCGATCCCCAGAAGGACGCAGCGCGTCAACGCGGCTCTCTGGTGATCGATCGGTATGAGCGGTTTTTCTCCGGCAACCGAACCGGCGGTTATTCGCAGGAGAGGGCATGGGGCAGGACAGGGGCGTCCACCTACTATGGCGAGGCTATCCCGAACGGGGAAATCCCGGTCGCCATCGTCAACGCCAGCTATGAGGCGGCATTCCTCGAATTGACCAATCCCGGCAGCCTGTCACCGGTGGTCACAGGATCCGCAACAGTGAAGCGGGAGAAAATCGGGCAGCTTGAGGTCGAGTATGCGGCCTCGTCGACTACGAGCGTCGCCGATATGGTAGCGATGGCCACTCCGGTTGTGACGACGATCGAAGGGTTGCTGTGGCCGTTCCTCATCCCGATCCTGCCGGGCATTCTAGTAGTCTAGTCCCGCGGCAAGGGTAACTCATATACGAACCCGATCGCGAAGGCGATTAGCACTATCATCAAGACAACTCGTGCAAGCAAACCGGGCTTAGCTTTGAGGAGATCCGACCAAATCCACCCTCCAACCAAGATGCCCACAAACGCTACAAGAACGATGGGAATTAATTGGCCCAGGACGTCTGGTCTGCTTTCCACTGCGGCAACATAGCTCGCTGCAACAAGTAGGGCGGACGACGTGAACCACAACGTATCAATGGTAACCGTTGCCACCGTCCTCGCGAGATTGCTAACGAATTCGAACGGCAGCGCGAGGCTGATCGCCAATATGAGGCACAAGGCTGCGGCTAGCAAATACAACTGGGCGGTATCCGAAAGCGCGAGCATTCGGGGTATCATCAAGATGCCCGTGGACCGTTGTACGAGGAACGCGCAACCATAAAGCAACGCACATATGACCACGAGTACAGGAACGCTGCTTATGCGCGTCAGGCGAATAACTTCTCTCATTRCAATCCCCATGTTGGCGCTGTTCCTTACTGAGGGGATCGTTAAATAAAGGTGCGTTCGCATGGTGAATATTTACAACCGTCTGCAGGCGACTGCGGCCCACCTGATATCGAAATTCGGCCAGACGGGCACCGTGACGCGCCATTTGCCACCCGATCCGGTAAACGGCGGCGATCCGGTGGAAACCGCGTATCCGGCCACGCTGGTACCGATGGCATACGATGCCCGGAATATCGACGGGACCGTGATCAAGACCGGCGACGTGCAGATTTACATTTCAGCCGTTGGGCTTTCCATCGTGCCCCAGGTTGACGACATCGCGACGGTCGGCGGCAAGGGCTACCAATTCGTGAACATCGATCCATACATTTTCGACGGCGTTACCAGTGTGGTTTTCGTCTGCCAAGGACGGATTGCGGGTTAGTCCGCTGTCCATTCCAGCTTGAAAAGCATCTTCTGATCCCCCGATGGGAAGCTGCACACAGCATCGACCGTTGGCCCACCAGAACTGCCGGGTCTGATCATATAGGTGCCGCCATGGCCTTTGAGGCATTCGGACAGCCGTTCGAGGCTACGATAGGGCACGTCTCGGATAATCAATGGTCGCAACCGCGTCATTTGAGTTCCTGAAACGGAATTGATACAACAATTGAAGGGTTTAACTCCAATGAAGATCACCTTCATGAAGGCCTATAAAAAATACGAGGTCGGCGCGTCCGACACGTTCCCAACGACTGAGGCCAAGTCGCTGATCGCCATCGGTCTGGCTGTCGAGGTCAAGGAAGAAGCCCCGGCGCCGAAGAAGGGCAAAGAGCAGGTGACGGAATGAACCGGCGCGGTTTTCTCCGGGCTCTGGTCGCGGCTCCAATCGCGGCAGCTGTAGCGCCTATTGCTTTGGCGCGGCCTGTGCTTGCGACTGGTGGCTATCCAAAACCCAAGCGTTACCTCGTCGGTGAAATCGGCCCGGAACTGATCATCCCGACAGTGATGACGGCCGATAAAGTCCGTCGGTGGGGACTTATGCAGCTGATTGCCGATCGTGAGTGCGGACGGCGCGCGCGGCGCGCCTATCGTCACCAGTGGCACACAGTCTGGTGTCCATACCGCCATGTCTGTCCCGGCCGGCACCACGAAGTACTTCTACGGGATCGTCATGACCGCGCAGGAGAACGGCGGCGGCGCCAACACGGCACGACTGCTTTCCGGCAACATCGAAATCAATAGCCCGGTCATCACCGTGGCCCCGACAGGTGCATAATGGCCAATCAGAAAACGGAACACGACTTCATCGACCTGACGCTGCTGGACGAGAACCTCCAGCTTCAGGAAGAGGGCTTGGAGGTCCACATCGTAGGGCCGGACAACAAGCCTCTCGGCCTCATCATCACCGTCTACGGACCTGACAGCGCCGCAGCAGAGCGGGCCTTGAAGGAAATGCAGAAGGAAGAAGAAGCCGAGGCCGCCAAAGACGGTAGCCTCGAAGAGGACACGGCAACCGGCCAGCGCCGCCGGTCGATCGTGTACCTGTCCAAGCTCACCAAGGGCTGGAATAAGCCACCGCGCGTCGATGGTGAGGAGCTGAAGTTCTCGGAAGAGAACGCAAAGCGCCTTTACACCAAATACCCCATCATCAAGGGCCAAGTGGAGTTCAAGGCTGAACGCCGGAGTTCTTTTATCAAAAGCTGATCAACAAGCTCGACAGGGCTTTGCGTGATCGGCTTACCGGCAAGAAACCGCGCGTCCCGGTAGCGGGGCGGCACGTATGGGACTGGTTTTGGCGGCTGGACCGGACCCGAGAGGGCACCGGTTACGGCATCAACCCTTTACAGCCATCGCAAATCGAATCGTGGATGAGGCAGCGGAAAATCCACCCGCTGCCTTGGCACCTCGACGCGATCGATCGGCTCGATACCACTCGTATGCGCTTGTACTTCGAAAAGAAGGGCGACGAGGACCAGCCAGAACAGGCTGAAGTTTCATCCCGCCCTTTGAGTGCAAACCTCTTCGACGCACTTTTCCCCGCCAAAAGGAAGTAACCTATGACCGTTGCATCGCTTGGCTTTGCCATCGACAGCTCACCGGCCAGCAAGGCCGCTTCTGATCTTGGCACGCTGGTTTCTGCTGCCCAGCGGACAGAAAAGGCCGTCGATAGCATGGGTGAGAGCGCCAACCGCGCGATTACCAAGATCAGCGGCGCGGGCGCTCAGATCAATCAGAAGCTACGCCAGGTCGCCAATGATACTGAAAACCTTGCGGCTCGGATCAATCGCGCCCTGAACATCGGCGCGGGATACGGTTGCCGCATGGGGGCCGGCAGCGCAAGCGCACGGACAGGGACGATAGTTCGACGTTCTTGCCGAAACGGCGACCGATCTCTCTGCGATCCAGCTGCATTTGGTGCCCACACGCCTGGCAACGCGCAATCAAGACGTACCATTCCGGCAAGGCACTTAGCGTTTCGTAGTCGAAGTGAGTGCTGCTGCTCGGCGCCAGCTCTATGCTCCTGTCGTGTCGCATGGCGGTCAGTCCCGGTCATAGCTCGGCGTCCAGCCACGGGTGAAGCCGATACTCATCCCGATCTGGGTAATGGCAAGCTGTTCTCGCAGGTGCCTGATGTCTGCCAGCAGCGTTCCGATGGTGGCGCGAACGTCGCCGCCGTGAAAGGCGAGGGCGGCGGTAATCTCATCAACCGGGCCGGAATATTGAATGTCATACGCGGCGGCGCTGATCGTAGACATGGTTTCTCCTTTCCATTGCGGCCCAGCAATGGATCAAACGTGCATAGATTTTCAGATTGGCGTCCGCATTCGCCGTGAACGTTCTTATTATGTTCCGAATGAGGCGAGAGTCAAGACAGCGTCGTGAAGCCTGGACACCTTTGAAAAAAACATAATGATCGCTGAARATCCGGAACCGTCCAGAAATCGTTCGAGGTATTGAGAAGATTGAAGCGACGCGGACTGGCGGCGCTATTTCCGCCTTTCCGGTGCTAGGCGGAGGCCAGATCACCCCCATAAATTTCGAAACTTGCGAGTTTCAACTTTAAATGAGATATTGCTAATTTAAGCTTAGTTGACGCGGGGGGCTCCAATGTCGACCATAAGTAGCAATGTCAATCTTGTTTTTAACGGTACGACTCCATTTGTCATCGGAGGCGACCAGTATAACTGGGCAAACAATGGCTTCCTGCTGGCGGTCGATATTTATGCAGATCCGGCCGCTGCCGTTCGCACCGCCACCATAAAATTCGAAGGCAGTTCGTGGGGGATAGGAACCTTAAGATTCGTTGGCAACGCGAAAGCGGTGATCACCGACACAGCAACAGGGATCGACCGGTACATTCAGCACCTCTTTTTAGGGTCGCCCTCAGGCCATGTCGTAACGTTGTTAAACACCAATGTCGGCGCGATAGAGGGCGGCAGTGGTATTGAGAAGCTCACGTTGTCTTCGGACTATTTTGGCACCATTAGCCTCTATGGTGGCAACGACAACGTGACGGTGAATGGCAGCAGCATCGACTATTTGAACGTTGGTGATGGTACAAATACAGTCTCGATCTCAACCGGATATGTTGGCGCAATTGTCGGAACCAGCGGTGCCGACACTGTCGTTAGCTCGGGCGGCGAGATTGAGACGGTCAATCTTGGCGGCGGCAACAATCACCTGACAACCGGGGCGGGATATGTAAACAGCTTTGTTGCCTACTCCGGGAACGATACGGTTTCGATCGGCAGTGGCGGTGCGGAATCGATCGGCGCGGGTTCCGGAAACAACATCATCACCACGTCCTCGGGTGAGGTGGTATCGATCTTTGTTTATGGCGGATCCGACACCGTGAACCTGGGAAGCGGTGGCGCCATAAACGTATTTACCGGTAGTGGGAATGATGTCGTCAATCTGACGCCTTTGGCGAACATTGACTATCTCGCCATTGTTGATGGAGCCGCCGGTGTTGATACCGTCAGTTTTGCAAAATTCACCGAAAATCTCAGAGTTTCCCTCGATTCGCRTGATCTCACGGATATGAGCAAGGGCTATTTTTTGCTCACAGGCTTTGAAAAATTGACCGGCGGGTCCGGTGCAGATGTCCTTGTCGGATCCGGCAATAATCAAACGTATCTGCCCAACAACGTTTTGAACGGTGGTGCGGGCAACGACAAGCTCACCGGCCTTGCAGGCGCCGATAGCCTTTATGGCGGCGCGGGCGCGGATATCTTCATCTTTAACGCGACCAAGGATTCAACCGTCGCTGTTGGTGGGCGCGACACGATATTCGACTTTACCGCAAGCGATGATATCGATCTGCGGTCGATCGATGCCAAGACGACCGTGGCCGGCAACCAGGCGTTCAGCTTTATCGGGACAGCTGCGTTTCACGGAGTTGCCGGTGAACTGCGCTACACCAAAGATGTCTCCGACACCTACATCTATGGAGACGTCAACGGCGACAAGACGGCGGATTTTGCCATCCGTCTGGACGATGCAGTAACACTGCTGCCAGGCTATTTCCTGCTGTAGTAGCTACCGAGCGAACTGGAGGTGCTAGATAACTGTGACGACGGTTACAACTATCAGCGACATCACCATGGACGCCTCAATGAAGAAAAGTGTGACAGTATGGGCGGTTGGCAGGGCGGGTCTAAACATGTCCAGCTCCATCCTCGATTGAAGATGTGACTAGTTGAGTTTGTAAGGCCGCATCCGTCGCATCCGGGTCGCCGCACCATTTGTATACGGCAATTCCCGCACGGCGGAAGCCAAAAGAGCGCTGTTCGTTCTTGGATGGATCATCGCTACCTTCCCAGTCGCCAACAACGATATTTTCAACCCTGATGCCAGGTCGAAAGCGATTGGATAGGAAGACCGCCAGATCGGAACAGTGGTCAATATCTGGCTCCGTAGAAGGGTGTAGCACGTCCGGACTTGGAAGGGCGCGGTGAATTGTTCTCAGCTTCTGGGATTTTACGAATTTTTGCTGGATGGAAGACATGACGTCCTCCTTTGTTGAGGCTAGGGCACGATAACCCTCAAGCGGCAGCGCCTGCATAATAGGCTGCCGAAGGCGCGACCTTGCGCCTGACTGTGACCATTAGCAAGGAAATAAAAACTCAACCGCAACCCATGGTTTTGGCTGGCAAACAAGAATTGGGACATGCTGGTGACGGGACTGGGCGGTCAACCGATCAAACCGAGAATCGGCCCGATGAACGCCATCAGCGCCAGGCCGACGGCGAGGAAAATGATCGCGAGAACGATGCGGCCAAGATCGGGCGAACGGAGGTACCGTTTCCCAGTTTTGCCGCTAAAATATGCATTGCTTCCGAACTCTCGAAAACGGGCACGTACCTCACGCACACGGTCACATTTTCATCTTGTGCCCCTGCTACTTTAGGCTAAGGATGCATGTGCGGGAGGTCGCGAGGAGGCGGCTTCTCACAAAAAAAAGATGTCAATCCTTGGGAGGAAAATGATGCATATATCCGATATCGCAATACCCCCAAAAGACCTCGATTTGCTCCAGACGGTTCTTGACGCTTGGTGTACTCAGCATCGCATTCTTCGCAAGGACGCGACTGCAGAAGCAAAGATTTTGATCAACGAATATAAGCGCGGCAATCGCTCGCAGATCAAACTCATCGACGCACTCATCAACAGCACCACGCACTAGCGGGATGTAGTCCCGGTTACGTCGAGAACCCGGCCTCACCAGCCGGGTTTTTTAGTGCCTGAAGCTGCCGCGATACCCATAGCAGCGCCAGATGATAGCGAAGCTTTCAGCCGAGACTTGCCAACCCGGAGCCGTCCACACATGGCTCCGAGAGCTAATGTCTGCCCGGAAGTAGGCTGGCGACCGCTTTTGGCCCGAACCGCGAACAGACACGCAGTTCGCAGGTATTTCCGCCGGCGCGAAATACGTCCCAACGAAACGTCTGGGTGCAAAGTGGGAAGATGACATGACGACATTGTTCGTAAGGCACGAGGTTTCGGACTACGCGACTTGGCGCAGGGTCTACGACGCGTTTGCGCCAGTGCAAAAGGCAAATGGCGTTACGGCGGAGTATTAAGTCGCCGACAATCCCAATGACGTTATCGTCACTCATGAGTTTGCCACTTGAAGCAGCTCAAGCCTTCGGCAAGTTGGAAGAGCTGAAGTCGGCGATGCGCACAGGAAGACTGAACGCAAGCTCGGCTCGCTGCTTCTGGCCGTAAGCGGTTGTCCACAATACCGCTGGAAGGGTGGTACCGATCGGCCTATTTGTTCCGTTCCAGGAGAAGTGCGGTCAGCAAATCGATTTGTTGCTGCTGTTTTTCAACGAGAGACTTCAGTTCAGTGGTGCGCATTTGATCCAGCTTGTCGTGTAGCGCCATGATCTCAATCTCCGCCTTTAGATTGACCTCATTTGACTCATCATGATCACGGGTGCCTGAACGGCTGCGAGCATCGAAAGGATAAGATTGAGAAAAATGAAGGGATAAGGGTCGAACGCATGCGCTGTTGCAAATTGGTTCGATGCCACCCAGAGCGCCAGCAGCAGCGCAAAAAACATGATGAAGGCCCACGAGCCGCCGAACTCGGCGACCTTGTCCGCCAGACGTTGACCGAAAGTCAACGTCTCTTCGAAAGTGCGGTTCGAGTCCCGCGTTATCGCACGCCGGGCAACGTGGCGGCGAAGCACTGCGCGTTCCCGATCTGTTAACAGCTCAACAGGTCTTCCAAGATAGCGGCTCGCACCATCGGCAATTTCCCCCGCGGCGTCGCTGTTGTTTTCTATTTCTTTGGGCATTGGCTCCTCCATCCCATTGCGTGGGCGTTAGATTCTAAACGCGTTGTGAGGAGTTTGTTAGATCGCTATTAGGGCGGGCGCTGACGTGCGGGCAAGGAAAAAGAGAGGCGACCTACAAGGTGTTCGATTTGACTCGCAACACCGCGTGTAGCCTTCATACCGGCTTGCCAGTTTTTAGTCGTCTCCCTGGGTCGATGCGTCCCATTTGAGGGAAGAAAAAGCCACCTACAGCGCTGAGGTCAAATGACCGCAATTGGCGCAAAGCTGCCCCAGCCTCTTTCAGTTTGCAGTCACACAGTCAGCTTTTCCATGCGTTCTCGTACAGCTGAGTGCGCTGCCATTAGTATTCGGCCCGGTAGTCGGTACCAGGCAGAGATAGCGGCTGGAACATTTTCGAAAAGCATAATGATTACCGACGATGTGGATATGTCCAGAAAGTCGCCGAGGTGCCGGAAAGGTTCACTTTCTGCAGTCCGGCACGGGGCACCTTGAATTGCGTACAATCTTACGAAGATCAACCGAAAAGGGTATATGTCGGCATCGACTGCGAGATCGATTCGGGATGTTTGAGCCAGTCACATTCCATCACGGGGAGAGCGCAATGAAACTCGTAAAAGCCCAAATACTTGGCTTTCGATCCTTCTCCGACTCTGGCGAGATAGAGTTTTCTGATGGCATTAATCTGATTGTTGGCCAAAACAATGCCGGAAAGAGCGCGTTGCTCCGGGCTCTGCTACAACCACTAACGAATGATCGTCATCGCACGCCTGAAAGGTGGGAAGATTTTAGGTTGCCCTCTCCGGAAGTGAGGCTGTCAGTTGAAGTTAGCGGCCAGGAAATGTCGGTAGCGATGCTTCAACGAGATGTTTCATACATCCCGGCCCCTCCGAACACAGATACTGTCCAGTTTGGTCGTCGATTTCTTGAAATTCCTCAGCTCATCATAGCCGCAACCAATGGACCCCACAGTTCGATTTTTACCACATTATATCCCGGCCATGGACTGTTCCAACTCCCTCCCAACAATCACGTCTGCGTGAGTTTCACTCCCCTGGAGGGCGAGTTAGCCGAGCATCAACAGTTCCGGGGTGACGACAGCATAGGTGCATTGCTGACCGATGTCTGGAAGGCTAGGATGTTTTACTTTACGGCTGAAAGGATGACCATCGGAGAGTGCAGCCATGGTCACGCTCCTCGCCTTTCGCCTAATGCCAACAATCTCCCATCAGTGCTTCACACTCTCATCGGAGATAGAGGTGACAGATTCCGAAAGCTCATTGAACACGTCCGGGAAATATTCTCCACTGTTGGCAACTTAAGTGTGCGCCCCAAGCCAGACAATGCGAACCTCATAGAGGTTAGAGTTTGGCCAACGGAAGCGATGGAGCGAGTTGAACTAAGTTTCCCTTTKGATCATAGCGGAACAGGTGTATCTCAAGTTCTGGCTCTTCTGACAGCGATCATGACTGTGGAAAACGCCGTTGTAGTTGTTGATGAAATCAACAGCTTTCTGCATCCCTCGGCCGTCAAAGCACTGCTAAGGATTCTGCAAACGGATTACCCGCAGCATCAATATATAATTTCGACACATGCGCCGGAAGTGATTGGCTTTAGCAATCCTCAAACTTTGCACCTAGTGCGGCGGTCCGGATATGAATCTACGGTAAGCCGGTTGAACCTGCAAGAGGTTGAACAATTCCGTGAGGTTGCTGAGCATTTGGGTGTGGCGATGGCCGACGTGTTCGCTGYGGATCGTATAATTTGGGTTGAGGGGYCAACTGAAGAGTTGTGTTTCCCCCTCCTTTACCAACACGTAGTCGGGCACGCCCTACCTAAGGGTACTGTGATCACATCGGTGGCTTCCACCGGTGATTTCGCGGCAAAACGACGAGATCGAACCCTAGTCTACGAAATCTATAGGCGCTTAAGTACAGCGGCGACGCCGCTAGTCGTATCTGTTGCCTTTAGTTTTGACAGTGAACAGCTGACGCAAGGTGAAAAAGAACAAATGCATAGGGAATCCCAAGAGCAAATGTACTTTTTGCCGCGACGACACTTCGAATGCTATCTAATCGATCCTGCCGCCATCGCTGCCTTCATCTGCGAAAAGGACCCCGCTTCTGAAAACGTAGTGACGGAACGTGTCGTCGAAGAAAAATTGATTGAGCTTGCTGGGCAGCGAGAGTTACTTGTTCGGGAATGGCAACGTGACATATCCGATGAAGCCTGGCAGGCCCGCGTTGATGCTGCCCGTCTCATTTCTCAAGTTTGTGTCGATTTGTCCGAGGCCCGCGTGACATTTAACAAAAAGAATGAATCACTTTATCTACTTCAACATGTTCTAAGGCACCGGCCGGAGACGATCCGACCACTCTGCGACTATGTATGCAATCTGGTAGACTCAGTCCAAAACTAATCCCTTGCGCTTGCATTCGTAGCACCAGGAACGCTACTCATCAGCAAAGTCGCAACCCGCGCCCACCAACTAAGGGGTTGATGGTTGAAGTTTTGGCATCCTAGCCCATCCTGCATATTTATCGCCATCACGGTGCTTCAAATGGGCATATCGCTTGAGCGAGCTCCATGACCGATGGCCCGACACAGTGGCGACGTGAGGGATCGACCAGCCAAGCTCAAAAAGGCGCGATATGCYTTCATGGCGAAGATCGTGAAAATGGAGATCCTCGATCCCCAGAAGCGGGCAGGCACGTGTGAAGGAAGCGCTGACGGACTTCGCCTCATAGGGAAAGATGCGGTCGTCGCTGCGGGGAAGGGTCTGCAGCACCGCCAAGGCTTCCGGGACAAGGTCGCACCACACATGGTTGCCTTCCTTCTCTCCGGGGTTCTTCATATCGCGCACGAGAACGCGTTTGTTTGCTTCGTCGAGGTCTGACCAGGTAATCCGGCAAATTTCATCTTGGCGTCGCGTCGAGAACAAGGCGAACAGGATGATGGCCGACATCGGGATGACGTCGGGTACGCGGATCTGGCGGTCCTCGTAGTGACCAATGATCGTGTCCATCTCGTCGATTGTTGGGCGCCGATCGCGCTCTTTCGATCGTCCGGCCGTGCCGAGGCGCTTCAGCACTTTCTGCGCGTCCAACATGGCGGTGTAGTTAAGTTCGATAGCCCATGCCGGTCGCGCGATAGCGAACACGCTCGACAGGTGCGAAAGGTAGTTGGCCACGGTTTGGGGCTGACGACCGACACTCAATTGCTGCGCGAATTCGACGATATCAGCGCTCCCGATATCGCGGCACTTCATGGACGCAATCTGGAAATCCTTGATAGATTTCAGAACCTGTTTTTTCGTCTTCCCGTAGGACTTTTGGCTTTCGCGCTCATATCGATCAATCACGTCCGCCAGTGTAATGTTCGGGTTTTTACCGCTCGACAATGCACCTGGTGCACTGAGTTCCGTTTCGCGCTTCTTCAGCCATGCGTTTGCCGCCGGCCGGCGCTCAAAAGTCTGCGCCTCGGAATGCAGGATCTTGCCGTCTCGCTTTATCCTGATTTGCGCAGTATAAGCTTTCGACCCATTTGCGCGCTTTCGCTCCGTTATCGTTCCCATGGCCAGTGCTACAAGCCTCCCCTCAGTGCTACGGCGTAGCAATAGCACGCAGGAAACGACATCAAAAGAGCGCAGACGATAGAAAACGAGACGTGAACGAATTGAAAACGAATAGCGAAAACTCAGTAAAACAGGGGTACTTCCGCCCCCCTGTTTTTGCCGTTGCCCCGATGATCGACTGGACGGATCGGCACTACCGTTTTCTTGCCCGGCAGCTTTCCAGACATGCGCTGCTCTACACCGAGATGATCGTCAGCGAAGCAATCCTGCGCGGTGACCGGGACAGGTTGCTGGGGTTGGATGCGGTTGAGCAGCCGGTCGCGTTGCAGCTTGGCGGCAATGACCCGGGCAAGATGGCGCAAGCGGCGCGGATCGGCGAAGAGTTCGGCTATGCCGAGATCAACATGAATGTCGGCTGTCCTTCCGACCGGGTGCAGTCGGGCACATTCGGAGCCTGCCTGATGCGCGAGCCCGCGGTTGTCGCCGACTGCGTGGCGGCGATGAAGGCTGCAGTCTCCATTCCTGTGACGGTCAAGTGCCGGATCGGCGTCGACGACCAGGACCCTGAGGTGGCGCTGCGCGATCTGGTGTCGCGGGTGGCGCTGGCCGGCACCGATGCCGTCTGGGTGCATGCGCGAAAGGCCTGGCTGCAGGGGTTGTCGCCGAAGGAGAACCGGGATATTCCGCCGCTGGACTACGGGCTGGTTCATCGCCTCAAGGCGGAAAACCCCAATCTTTTCATTGGCATCAACGGCGGTCTTGGCAGTTTGAATCAGGCCGTTGAAGAGCTGAATCAGGAGGCTGCGCTTGATGGTGCCATGCTCGGGCGTGCCGCCTATCATGATAGCGCCATGCTGACCGCCGTGGACGGATATTTTTCACATCCGGTGACGGGGGCGGCTGCCGTCGATTTTGCCGGCGAGGCTTTTACCGCCAATGGGCACCGGCAGTCGCTGGAGTTCTGGGCCGGGGTGCGCGAGGCGATGATGGCCTATGCGGCCGGTCATATTGCTTCGGGCGGACGCCTCATCCATGTCACCCGCCATATGGTCGGGCTGTTCCAGGGCTGGCCGGGTGCGCGGCGGTTCCGGCAGATCCTGTCGGCCGATGCGACGCGGGCAGGGGCCGGGCCGCAGGTGATCGCGGCGGCCTTTGACGCGATCTTTGCCGCAGCCGAGGCGAAGCAGGCGGCGGAGTAGGAATTGGCAGTAGGGAATAGGGAGTAGGGATTATGGATTGATTCTATTGGCTATTTTGCCAATTTCTACTGCCCCCCCCCAGAAAAAAAACGGCGCCCCGAGGGACGCCGTTCGATTCAAGTCGTCGCAAGCTGTCAAATCGAGGCTTAGTCAGCCTGGATGTTGACGGCCTTCGGGCCCTTGCCCATGCGATCCGGCTCGGTGTCGAAGGTGACCTGCTGGCCGTCCTTCAGCGTCTGGAGACCAGCGGCCTGCAGCGCGGAGATGTGAACGAACACGTCCTTTGCGCCGCCTTCCGGCGTGATGAAACCAAAACCCTTGTCCTGGTTGAAGAATTTTACGGTGCCCTTGGTGGCCATGGGAGAAGTCCTTTTTCCCTTAATGATGTGTCCTCACCCCTGCCAGGGTGGAGACGTTTTTCTTTCCGGTTTTTGTCTTCATACCGGAAAGCCAGTCGGAGAAGTCGATAACGGGGAAAGAACGTCTACAGTGCCTCTCGGGCACGCCCGGATTACTCCGAGACCATACAGCCAGTCCAGTCTCCGGGATGCAAACGCCCGAACGCCGAAATATTTGCAGCAAAAAAAGAAAATAGCAAGCGTTTAATCCTTTTTACTCAACCGCATGTCGGTATCGGTGGCGGATTGCACCACAACGGTCCATTGCCCGTATGGCGGGTTTTTGCCCGGCTGCCGTTGCGGCCTGAAAGAAACCCGCCGGGGAAAACCGGCTGCCGCCCGGATCTCGCCCCAATTTGGTCCCGGCGGTGGCCGAAGAAGGGGCCGCCGGCCGGTTGCCGCCTCGGGCCTGATTGCGGGGTTGATGCGAGTTGGACGGCGGGTTAGGTCAGGAGCGGAATGACGAATGCTGGACTGCGAGGTGGCTTGGTGATCGACCCCTATGAAACGCTTGGAATTGACCGCGGCGCCGACGAGCAGGCGATCAAGGCGGCCTGGCGCCGGACCGCAAAGACCGCCCATCCCGACAGCGGCGGCGATACCGAGGCTTTTGGGCGGCTGCAGGCCTGCTACGACCTGTTGAAGGATCCGGTGCGCCGCAAGGTCTACGACAATACCGGCTACGACCCGCAGCTGGCCGACCCGCGCGACCTGCAGGGCATCCTGAAGCTGGAAACGCTGGTCAACGACTTCATCCTCGACGAACGCGAGCCCGGCAGTTTCGACCCGGTCGCCGCCATGCGCCGCAAACTGTCCGACGACATCGTCAAGAGCCGGTTCCACATCCTCGAACTGGAGCGCCATCGCACCCGGGTGCGCCAGCACATCGACCGGCTCGGCCGCCGCCCCGCCGCCGACATCCTCGGCTCGATGCTGCGCACCCGCTCGCAATCGATCGCCGACGCCATCCGCAGCGCCGAGGCGCAGATCGAGGCGATCGAGCAGGCCTACACGATGCTGGAGGGGTATTCCTACGAGTGGGAGCTGCTGCCGGAGGTGAAGGCGGCGGAGTAGGGCGGGCTGAAGGCTGCGCGTCATGCGGCCGCTCGTTGTTTCTCTGTCGGAACGCCAGCTTCCGTCATGCCTGTTCTCGGGCTTGACCCGAGGGATGTCACAGGAATCCGGTGCGCCGTGTCCACGGCGCGTAGGACTCGTTGAGCGACCCGGCAGGCTCACGGGGCGGACGCGCCGTGGCTGGATCCCCGCCACAAGGGCTGACATGACGGAGGGTGGGGAGGCATCGACCATGCTGCCAGTGCACGCCGCTAGTACCGCCGGGCGGGGGCTTGCGCCGCCGCCCGCAGCGAGACCGGCGCGCGCCCGGGTTTGCCGGTGGTCATCCTGTACCAGGTGGGCAGGGCCGCATGCAGCCAGTGGCCACGCGGCTGGGTGCGGCGGACGATCTCGCCGACCATCATCAGGAAGGGATCATCGGCCGCGCGGATATAATGCGTCAGGAAATGGATCTTGTCGTTGTCGGCCCATTGGCAATGGTCCAGCAAGCGCGCGTAGAATGTCCGGCCGCTGAGATCGAGATGGTGCAGGCAGTCCGGCCCTTGCGGTGCGGAACTGCGGCAGCGCCCCTGCCGCCGGCAGGCCGGATCGGCGCAGCGATCGCCCGGCAGGCCGAACATCTCGATGGTGCGCTGCCGCAGCGCTGTCTGGTGCCGCTCGGACGGGGTCATGGCTTCTCTCCGGCTGGTGATTGAGGGGCGCGCCATCGCCTTCACGCGACCGGCTGGCCCGCGGTTTGCCGCATAATCATGTCCGCCGCCTTTCCGGCTTTGGACGGGACGCTCGCAAGAGCCTCGTTGGGTGGTGGGAAAGTGGCTCTTGCCAGCGCCCCGTTCGGCGGTTTTTGCCCGCGCACGCATTCCGCTACGGCCTTTCGGCCCTCTGTGCATCGCACGCCCGCAGCAGCATCAGCCTGCGGAGGGGAATTTTCGCACGAGCCCCGGGATTGAGAACTTCCGTCCTTTCCTCAAACCCGGCACCGGCCCCGCCTCGCTGCCACGGCTGGCAGTGTATCCGTGGCGGAACGGGAGAAGTATGGCATGGGTTTTGGGGGCGGGGATTTTGGGGGAAACTGGGGAGGGGGGCGGCGACGAGATTGAGCACGTAGCCTTTGGTTAAGATGTTGATTTTATGTCATCTACCGCAAGGGGAGAGGTTGGGTTTACGCACCCCTCGCGGCAGGTTGTCATCCCCGCCGCGGTTCATGACGTGGCGCAGTCCTCTCCTCCGTCTTCCTCGGCCTCGTGCCGGGGATCTGGCCACCGGGCGTCCACGCGGTGATAGAGCTCTTCKGGGGAAAAAGAGTTCTGCGCGCGGTGGACACGGCGCACTGGATTCCTGTGACGGGCACAGGAATGGCGAAGGAATGTGGGTATCCGGGACTCCACCAACGGGTCTTGTGGGGGCGCGAGGGGACCTCTTACCCTACCCGTAGGCAGTATTGTCTCCGTCTAGCGACGTGCGATTGGAAAAAACTCCCGTTTGTGGCGCGGTGCTGCCTTTGCACAGATTGGCGTTCGCTTTGGGTCTAGAACGACGTCCGTGATTTCATTGTGTCAACGAAGTATGGACATTGTCTCGTCGCCATAGTCATCCATTTGCAATATCGGGTTGGGATTGCCGTTTATTCGGGCGCTATAAGTCAGCCAGCCATTTCCGAGAAGGTTGACGAAAGTACGCAAGCTTTCATTGACCTCTTCATCTCGGTAAAGCGGATACCAACCAGCAAACTCCATTCCGTCTGCCACCACTTTCGTCGGAGTGTTTGGATTTAGATAGACAAATCCATCTGGGTGCGTATCGGCGTAGTTTTCGCTCATCAATTTTGCGAGATGAAACAGCATGTTGCCATGCCCTAACAACGGCGTCTGATCCATGGCAAATAGGATGAGGGTAAATGTTTCGGCGTTGCCGAACATATCCTTAGATCGTTTAAGCTGTTTGCGAGCGGCTTTGACCCGATCTTCTAGTCTTCGACGTATCCGAGTTCGAACGACCGACTGTACGCTGTCCGGGATCGGCTTGCCTCGGAACACCACATCCATCATTTCCTTACCAGTATGGCCGGTATCAGAGAAAGCTTGAAATAGGGACGCAGTTGCATCGCTTCCAGCAAAAACCCCCTCAAGGGTTTTCAGTTCAGCGATGACATTATGATCCGCAAAAATGTAATCCGCGTTTAGCGGCATCTGATCTTTTTTCTCGATGCGATCAGAGATTTTCTCTCCGCCAAACTCTTTGACAAAAGCGTCGAAAGACTCCTCTACCGGGAGTGGCTCGGGGCGTTCAATGGGTTCTTCCGTTCGATATAGTTTCTCATATTCTGCGATCCTGCTGTTTCCTTTGTATCCATTTCGCATAGCCCGCAGCCAAGCTAGAAATCCCACAATGCTCTCCATCACATCAGGCTGATAACATGTTACCCAAACACGTAGTTCGAACGCGCTTTCGCAACAAATACATTGTTGGGCAAACTAAATGCCGATTTCCCCAAGACGCCGAATAGTTGGGTTTGCGGCTGTTAGGCTTTGCGAAGGCCGGCCTGTATTCACACCGAGGTAATCGGGCAAACAAAAAACAGTGGCTGCTCGTGAATGTTCAATCAAAACTGACAAAACTCCAAAATCGTATCGTTGGCTGCTGCCTTCAGTCTCATCACGCTATTCTACCTACCGCGCCCCATCAAACAGCCCACTCAAGCTCCACGGGTACTCCCCCTGCTGGTTGGCGATGTCGTCGACGTTCCAGCCGCCGTGTTCCTTGACCAGCGTGTAGTAGAGCGTCACCGGCTCGGAATTGGTGAAGGTCACTTCCAGCTCGGCGGTATCCTCGGTGACGATCGGCTGGCCGACGTCGACATCGGTGGCCTCGCCGTCATTGCCTGATATGACCGGGTCGAAATCGATGGTGCCGGCGTCGCCCGGTTCGGTGTTGTCGAGATCGGCCTGGAAGCGGGCGTTCAGCTGGTCGGAGAAGAACGGGGAATAAAGCGAGGGGGCATCCGCGCCGGTCTCGGTGGTGTCGTAGCTGTAGAGGGCTTCGAGCAGCGCCYGCGGCGTCTTGAAGGTTTCGGCGGCGGCGGGCAGGGCGAAGAGGGCGGACAGCAAGAGGGCGGACAGGGCGGGCAGGCGCATGGCGGGTCCTTTGGCAGCGGGGTTAGCGAGGACTAACCGATAGGCGGCGGTCTGGCCATGGTGCATTTTTGGGGATGTGGCGTGTTTGCGGTKCTCGGATGCGATGAAGTTCTTCGCTGGCTTGCCCCTCACCCTAGCCCTCTCCCCGCACACGGGGAGAGGGGATGACGGAGGGTGCCGCTTCTCCATCGTTTTCAGGCTGAGGGAACAAGAGTTTGCCGCTGGTTCCTTCTCCCCGTTTGGACGGGGAGAAGGTGCCCGATAGGGCGGATGAGGGGCGTTCTGGCTGCGCGGGGACTATTGGCCCGGCCGCCCGGTCTTGCCCTTGGTTTTCTTCTGGCGCTTGAGGTCGCCTGCGTCCTCGTAGGAGCCGGCGCCGGGCTTGGCGCGGATGAGGGGTTTGGCGTCGTCAGAGCTGGATCCCCGGGTCAGGCCCGGGGACGAGGATGACGGAGAGACCTCGCGTTTCTCCGGCTGGCCCTGCAGCAGCGGTTTTTCCGGCAGCTTGCCGCTGGTGTTGAGCGGCTTTTCGGTGCGGCCGACGGTCATTTCGTCGAGGTCGTTCTTGCGGAACAGCGAACGGGCGGGCGTTGTGACGTCGCGGCCCATCTCGTCGAGATCGGGTTTGGCGAAGAGAGAACGGCCGGGTTGATCTCCCCCCTTGTGGGGGAGATGGCCCCCCCGGGATTTGCCTTCGGCAAACCCGAGGACAGGCTGCGCGTCAGAGGGGGCGGCGGATTCGGAGTTTGAGGTGGGCTTACCCCCCTCTGTCAGCTTTGCTGACATCTCCCCCACAAGGGGGGAGATTGGGACCGCGTTTGCCGTCCCCTTTTTCTTCGCGCTATTACCTTCCATTGCCCGCGCCTCTTGCCGGGCCATCGGGTCGTCCATGACGGCGAGTTCGGCGGCTTTGAGGCGTTTGATTTCGTCGCGCAGGCGGGCGGCTGTTTCGAAGTCGAGGTCGGCGGCGGCGTTGCGCATCTGCTTTTCGAGCGCTTCGAGATGGGCGGCGAGATTGTTGCCGACCATGTCGGTGAGACTGCCCTTGACGCCCTTGATGCCGATATCGGCGCGGACATGGTCCTTCTCGTAGACACTGTCGAGGATGTCGGAGATCCTCGCCTTGACCGATTCCGGGGTGATGCCGTTGGCGGTGTTATAGGCCATCTGCTTTTCGCGGCGGCGGCTGGTTTCCTCCATGGCGCGCTTCATCGAGCCGGTGACGGTGTCGGCATAGAGGATGACCTTGCCGTCGACGTTGCGCGCCGCGCGGCCGATGGTCTGGACCAGCGAGGTTTCCGAGCGCAGAAAACCTTCCTTGTCGGCATCGAGAATGGCGACGAAGCCGCATTCGGGGATGTCGAGGCCTTCGCGCAGAAGGTTGATGCCGACGAGAACGTCGAAGGCGCCGAGACGAAGATCGCGGATGATCTCGATGCGCTCCAGCGTGTCGATGTCCGAATGCATGTAGCGGACGCGCACACCCTGTTCGTGCAGATATTCGGTGAGGTCCTCGGCCATGCGCTTGGTGAGCACCGTGACCAGCGTGCGGTAGCCGGCGGCCGCCGTCTCGCGGATTTCGCCGAGCACGTCGTCGACCTGGGTTTTTGCCGAGCGGACCTCGACCGGCGGGTCGATCAGGCCGGTCGGGCGAATAACCTGTTCGGCGAAGACGCCGCCGGACTGTTCGAGTTCCCAGGCGGCCGGCGTCGCCGACACCGCGATGGTGTCCGGGCGCATGGCGTCCCATTCCTCGAAGCGTAAGGGACGGTTGTCCATGCAGGACGGCAGGCGGAAACCGTATTCGGCCAGTGTCGCCTTGCGGCGGAAGTCGCCCCGGTACATGCCGCCGATCTGGCTGACCGAGACGTGGCTTTCGTCGATGAACAACAGGGCGTTGTCGGGGATGTATTCGAACAGGGTCGGCGGCGGCTCGCCGGGTTGGCGGCCGGTGAGGTAGCGCGAATAGTTCTCGATGCCGGCGCACGAGCCCGTCGCCTCCAGCATCTCGACATCGTAGCGGGTGCGCTGCTCCAGCCGCTGGGCTTCGAGCAGGCGGCCGCCCTTTTCCAGTTCGGCAAGCCGCAGTTTCAGCTCCTCCTTGATCGACTTGATTGCCTGGTTGAGCGTCGGGCGCGGCGTGACATAGTGGGAATTGGCGTAGATTTTCACCGACTTCAGGTCGTCGGTCTTCTGGCCGGTGAGCGGGTCGAACTCGGTGATCGCATCGATCTCGTCGCCGAACATCGAGATGCGCCAGGCTGCGTCTTCCAGATGGGCCGGGAAGATTTCGATCGTGTCGCCCCGGACCCGGAACGAGCCGCGCTGAAAATCCATGTCGCGGCGCTTGTATTGCTGGGCGACGAGATCGGCGAGCAGCTGCCGCTGGTCGAGCGTGTCGCCGACCGTCATCTGGAAGGTCATGGCGGTGTAGGTCTCGACCGAGCCGATACCGTAGATGCACGAGACCGAGGCGACGATGATGACGTCGTCGCGCTCGATCAGCGAGCGGGTGGCCGAGTGGCGCATGCGGTCGATCTGCTCGTTGATCGAGGATTCCTTCTCGATGAAGGTATCGGAGCGCGGCACGTAGGCTTCGGGCTGGTAATAATCGTAGTAGGAGACGAAGTACTCGACGGCGTTGTCGGGAAAGAAGTTCTTGAACTCGGAATAGAGCTGCGCCGCCAGCGTCTTGTTGGGCGCCAGGATGACGGCGGGGCGCTGGGTGGCCTCGATCACCTTGGCCATGGTGAAGGTTTTGCCCGAGCCGGTGACGCCGAGCAGGACCTGGGAACGGTCGCCATTGGAAAGGCCTTCGACGAGATCCTTGATGGCGGTCGGCTGGTCGCCGGCGGGCTCGAAATCGGCCTTCATGACGATCTGGATGCCGCCTTCGGACTTTTCCGGCCGGGCGGGCCGGTGCGGCGTCCACAGCTTGCCGTCCTTGAACAGCGGATTGCCGCTCTCGATCAGCGCGGAGAGGGCCTCGACGGTGGCGGTGACGGCGGACGGGGCGAGCGCATCCTCGAGCGCGGTGTCCATGCCGGCCACGGGATTGAGGCCCGCAGCCGCGCGGGCCCTGGGGTCGGACGTGCCGCCCATCGAGGTACCGCGTGCCGAGCGGCTGGCGCTGACCCCGTCCTTGCCGGCCTTTTCCTGTTTGGCCTTCTGGGCTGATATCTCCACCTTCTTGCGGTGCTTGCCGGCCTTGGAGGCGACGTCGTGGCGGGTCTCGATGGTTTCGGCCTCGGCCATCCGCTGCAGCTCTTCGGCCCAGTCGGCGACGTTCGACGACAAGGCGCCGGAGGAAAGGGGAGCCCCCTCGAAGGAAGCCTGCGGAGCTTCCTC
Source organism: Pararhizobium sp. P1_E7 (assembly GCF_056405855.1). Taxonomy (NCBI): domain Bacteria; kingdom Pseudomonadati; phylum Pseudomonadota; class Alphaproteobacteria; order Hyphomicrobiales; family Rhizobiaceae; genus Pararhizobium; species Pararhizobium sp. P1_E7. The sequence continues at coordinate 20,808 of NZ_JBFUBH010000005.1, forward strand.
GAAGCCGGTGGGTTTTTTCGGTGCTTTCGACATGCCGGGGAATATGGAGAGAGTCCGGCGAAATGTGAAGGGGGCAATGAGTACAAAAAGGCAACGGAACGATGGGCTGCTGCCAGTTTCTGACACTGTGGCAGGGGACGGGTTTTCAGGGTGTCTTCAGAGCGCCCAAGGAGGATTATCGATCCTGCTGCAGGACGGTACAACCAACAATCCGGTCATAATAGGTTTGGCCGCGCCAGAATAGAAAAGGCAGCAGCCACCAGAGCAATTGCCCGATCCCGAAAACGATGACGATAACAATGGAAAGCGGCCAATTCGTCGTGCTCATGTCACGTGCTTGCGCAATCAGATTTCCAAAAGAATCGGGACTGAGAAAGGCACGCACGGTCGTGAGAATACTGATGATGCTGCCGAGAATCCAAGGCGCAAATTTCAGCAGTTCCCGCCGCGTGGCGCGATGCAGACCGGGCGAAATGCCATAGGGCGTGAGCACCCTTAGAGCGAAGAGCCGCTTGCCGGGGGAGCGTCGGCCGCTGGCGGAAAAATAGATGAAGAGGCCAATCCCAGCGGAAAGCAGCAGCCCGGATGCCAAGATTTGGACAAGCAGCGCGGATCGCATTTCGGCAGGCCCGAGGGCGGCGCCGTTGACGTCAGATTCAATAGCTACCCATTTGGACCAAGTATAGAGTCCCTTCGTCTTGGCGGTTGTGGACTTGAATACATACCGCGTGCCATCGAACAGAGCCGTCTTGCTGCAGAGAGTGTTGGTTCGCTCCAGCCCGAATTCCAGTGGCCAATCCCTGTCCACCTGCGTCACCAATGGGCTCGGCGGGGCAATGCGGCATTCGGTATAGTCGATGGCGCCAAAGCCGATGTTCCATGGGCTGAGCATCGTGACAGCCAGCAAAACGGCATAGACTGCAATGTTGAACAGAAAGATATCGACAGCGAATGCGAACACTCGACGCCAGAAAAGGCGCGGCGGACCGTCTGCATAGCGCGGCACTGAATAGGCTGTCATGAAATCCCCAATTGCATTACCGCAATAGCTAAGCAACGGGGCGGGTGTCGTCAACGCCTGATTGCATATGTGGCATATCCCCCGAGGGCGTTGACGAACGACCAGACCTAGGAAAAATCGACAAACGGTCAGGCCGGAATAGTTCCGCTTGTTTGCCGGTTTCGTGGTTTTGCGGTCTCGGAGGGAAACTCACGTCGTTTCCGGCTTGAACGGAGATGGACTGGCGGTAAAAGCTTTGCGTCTTGCCAATCTGTCTTCCCAAGGATTCGATTATGCCTTTTTCGCTCAATGCGGCCGCCGTGCTGCCGATCGTGCTGCTGGTCCTGTCGAACGTCTTCATGACCTTCGCCTGGTACGGGCATCTGAAGTATACGTCTTCGCCGCTCTATATGGCCGTCATCGCCAGTTGGGGCATCGCCTTCTTCGAGTATTGCCTGGCGGTTCCGGCCAACCGGATCGGCCATGAGGTCTATTCGGCGGCACAGCTGAAAACCATGCAGGAAGTCATCACGCTGCTGGTCTTTGCCGGTTTCTCGGTGTTCTGGCTGAAGGAATCGCTGACCTGGAACCACGCCATCGGCTTCTGCATGATCGCCGGCGGTGCTGCCTTCGTGTTCAAAGGGTAGCGCCCTGCGGCTGCATGCGCTACCGCAAGCCGCGGGTATCTGCAGACATGAATGAACGGGACCGGCATGATTTTCCTTAAACTGACCCTGGTTCCGTTCTTTCTGTTTGCCGTTTCGATGGCGGCGGTGCGATGGGGGCCGGCGGTTGCGGGCTGGCTCGCCGCGTTGCCGATCGTGACCGGGCCTATCCTCTACTTGCTGGTACTTGAACAGGGCGCCGTGTTCGGCGTTGGCGCTGCGGCTGCGGCCTTGTCGGCGATTTTTGCATCGGAGGCCTTCAATCTGGCCTATGCATGGACATGCCGCTGGTATCATTATTGCATCGCGGCGCTGATGGGGCTTGCCGCATGGTTCGCTGCGGCTACCGGCTTGACGAATATGCCGGGAACGCCGCCCTTTGCGCTCGGCGCTGCGCTCCTCGGCGTTACCCTGGCGCAAACTTTTCTGCCGCGGACCCACGCCGCCAGCAAGGTCATATCGATCACCCGGACCGATCTGCTCTTGCGCATGGCCGCCGGTGCCGTTCTGACGCTGGCCGTGACGATGCTGTCGGTTTCCCTCGGTGCGCAATGGAGCGGCGTGCTGAGCGTTTTTCCGTTGCTGGGGCTGATCCTGTCGGTGTCTTCACAACGGGCATACGGGCCCGATTTCGTTGTCCGGCTGCTGCGCGGCATGGTGCTGGGGCGGTTCTCGTTTGCAGCCTTCTGCCTCTGCCTGATCTGGATGCTCCCCAGGCTGAATGTCGAGATTGCGTTTTTGCTCTCTTCGGTTGCCGCCGTTTGTGTCCAGTGGGCAAGCCGGCAAGCGGCCGCCGTCATGCGCTGATCCCGTCACGCGCTGATTTTGGCCGGGGCAGCAATCAAACCGCGCTGCCAAACAGCGTGTCGAGGATCTGGCCCTCCAGCCGTGCCAGTTCCGGCGAGCCGTGGCGGCGGGGGCGTTCCAGCGGAATGTCGAGATCCAGCGCTATACGACCGTGGTCGATGACGATGACCCGGTCGGCGAGCGCCACGGCTTCCGAGACATCGTGGGTGACCAGCACGGCGGTGAATGCCTGCTGCAGCCAGATGCGTTCGAGCAATTGCTGCATTTCGATGCGGGTCAGCGCATCGAGCGCACCAAGCGGTTCGTCCAGCGCCAGAATATAGGGATGGGCGACAAGCGCCCGGGCAAGTGCCACGCGCTGCCGCTGGCCGCCGGACAGAACGGACGGCCATTCTCCGGCACGGTCGGCCAGGCCGACTTCCCGGAGGATGGCGAGCGATTTTTCATGGGCTTGCGTGCCTTTGGCGATGCCGGTCAGGCCGACTTCGACGTTTTTGGATATCTTTGCCCAAGGCAGAAGGCGGGGTTCCTGGAACATGATGCGGGTGCGGTTTTCGCCTTCCGCTCCCTTGTTGACCGTCAACGTACCGGATGTCGGCCTGTCGAGGCCGGTCAGGAGCCGCAAAAGCGTGCTCTTGCCGCAACCGCTCTTGCCGATGACGGCGATGAACTGGCCGGCCGGGACATCGAGATCGATGTTGTCGAGGACAGTCTTGTCGCCGAACTTGCGGCTGATGCCGCGAAAGGAAAAGGCGTTCTCGCGGACATCGCGGCCGCGTGCGTGCGGTGCCGCATAGGGAAACCACTGCGTCGGCGTTGTTTCGCGCAGGGCGCGGGCTTCGGCCGTTTCTCTGGCCGGGCGGGCGTCCTTGGTTTTTTTATCGAGGGCGATGACGGACATTTTCGGCACTCCGTGTTTCGGGTTGCTTTTGGTCAGGCGGTCTGGAAGGCCGGATGCCATTGCAGCGTCAGGCGCTCGAGCAGCCGGGCAAAGCTGTCGGCGAGCTTGCCGAGCAGGGCGTAGATCAGGATCGACAGGACGACGACATCGATCAAAAGGAACTCGCGCGCCTGCATGGCCATGTAGCCGAGACCGGAGGAGGCGGCGATGGTTTCGGCGACGATCAGCGTCAGCCACATGATACCAAGCGCATAGCGCAGGCCGACGAAGATGGCGGGAAGGGCGCCGGGCAGGATGACGCGGAAAAACAGGGTGGTACGCGACATGCCGTAGACGCGGCCCATCTCGACCAGCTGCGGATCGACGCTCTGGATGCCGAGCAGGGTATTGACGTAGATCGGGAAGAACACGCCGAGCGCCACAAGAAAGAGCTTTGCCTCCTCATCGATGCCGAACCAGAGGATGACCAGCGGGATCAACGCCAAGTGCGGGATGTTGCGGATCATCTGCAGCGTCGTGTCGGTCAAATTGCGCGACAGGCCGGAAAGGCCATTGGCAAGGCCAAAGACGAGGCCGATCGAACCGCCGATGACGAAGCCGGACAAAGCGCGTGCCGTGCTGACGCCGATATTGCGGACGAGTTCGCCCGACAGCAGCAGGCGCCAGAAGGCTTCGGCAACGGCCGAAGGGGCGGCCATGACGTTCGGCGAGATCAGACCGGTGCGGGCAGCAATTTCCCAGGCGAGCACGATCAGAGCGGGCAGCAGCCAGCCGGTGCCGTTGCGCAGGATCGCCGCGCCGCTGCGCAGGAGCGATTGACCGGTGTATTTCATCATCTGCCCTTTGCTCTCTCGTACTCCCTCGCGTGCCGGTCCGGATCGACCGGGACCGGCACGCTGCCGCATTTCCTGGGAGGAAATCAGTTTGACGGTGCCGTCCAGACGGCGTCCGAAATGGTGATCTGCTTGGGGATCAGGCCGAGCTTGAAGAACCGGTCGGCGGTCTGCTGCTGGCTGGCGACGATTTCCGGCGTGATCGGCTCGATGCCGAACGTGCTGCGGTTGGCGGCAATCGTCTGGGCTTCCAAAGGCACGCCCGTGACTTCATGCAGAGCTTCGGCGACCTTGTCGCGGTTGGCATCGGCCCAGCCGGCTGCGTCCTTCAGGGCGGCGATAGTGGCCGTTACCGTTTCAGGATGGTCCTTTGCGAAGTCGCGATTGGCAAGGAAATAGGTCTTGACCTTCAGGGTCTCAGCCGAGGTGGTGAGGATACGCGGCTTGTAGCGGGTTTCGGCGATGGCGAAGAACGGGTCCCAGACGGCCCAGGCATCGATCTTGTCGCTGGCAAAGGCCGCAGCCGCGTCGGCCGGGCTCAGATAGATCGGGGTGATGTCCTTGAAGTCGATGCCGGCTTTTTCCAGCGCTGCAACGACGAGGTTGTGGGCTGAGGTGCCCTTGCCGACGCCGATCTTCTTACCCTTGAGATCGGCCAGCGACTGGATCGGCGATTCCGGCTTGACGAAGATGGCCTCGCCGGCGCCGTTGGAGGGAAGGGCTGCGGCATAGGTGATGGCAGAGCCTGCGGCCTGGCCGAAGATCGGCGGCGCGTCGCCCGTCCAGCCGACATTGATCGAGCCGACATTCAGCGCTTCGACCAAAGGCGGGCCGGCGGTGAACTCGACCCAGGAGACGGCGATGCCCTTCGGCTCCAGCGCCTTTTCGATGATCCGCTGCTGGCGGGCGATGACCGGCAGGCCGGTTTTCTGGTAGCCGATCTTGAATTCCGTCAGCTCGGCGGCGAACAGACCGGAGGCGGAAAACAGGCTGGTGGCCAGCAGGCCAGCGCCGAACAGGCGTCTTGTCAGTGTAAACATCGATCCCTCTTATGGTTGGCGGAGGCTCCCCGCTTGAATGAGGATCATGTTAAATAAATCTATCAAGCTTATAGAGTTTATTTATTTTGTAGATTTACCATGCGGGGAAACGCTTTTCCGCGATGGAAGGGCATTCGACGGGATTTTTCCGTCACTGCCTCGCGTCACTTTGAAAAGTGCAATCGGCGCCGGACTGCATAATTCCCAAGATCGAAGTTGATTTAAGGAATTATGCAGTAAATTTGAAAGTGCTACAGCGACCTTTGCGCATCATGAATGACGCGCTGCGCTGTAGTGTCCCACTCGATGAAACGGGATGGCAAAGCGAGGGCAGCGTAATGAATCCAACGGAACATATCGACCAGCTGATCGCCGGGCTTGCGGACTGGCGTGGCCAGACGCTTGCGGTGATCCGCAAGGACATCCTTGAGGCCGATCCGGACATCATCGAGGAATGGAAGTGGATGGGAAGTCCGGTCTGGTCTTGCGACGGGATCATTTTGGTTGGCAACGCCCACAAGGAGAAGGTGAAGCTGACATTTTCCCACGGCGCCAGCCTTGCGGACCCGGACAAGCTTTTCAACGCGGGGCTCGGAGGCAAGGTCTGGCGGGCGATCGATGTTTTCGAGGGCGGTACGATCGATGGGCGCGCACTCAAGGACCTCATCCGCGCCGCCGTTGAATTCAATCGGGCCAAAAAGAAGAAGAAGGCGCCTGCCGGTTCGCGTGCGAAGGCACCCAAAAGCGAGAAGGCATGATGTGCCGCCTTGCCTGAGGGCGTCCGGATATGCCGGTGTCGTGTTGGTCCGGGGGCAGGGCTATTCGGGCAATCCGACGATGCGTGCGCCTTCGGCGAACCTGTCGGCGAGATGCTGCACCAATCCGACTTCGAAGATCATACGGAGCCGAAATCCCGGTTCCAGTTCAAGCAATCGCTGCACGATCGCCTGCGCTTCTTCCTTGCGTCCGGCCAGTCCCAGCGAAGCGGCCTCGAAGAAATAAAGCGTGCTGAAACGGGGATTGTCCTGAACGGCCCTGGCGAAGTGCGGTAACGCCTCGTCGTAGCGTGTCTCCAGCAGGTCCGCCGTGCCGAGTGCCAGATGCGCGCCGTAGGCCATCGGGTCGAAGGGGCTGAGCCGCAGCGCGCGGTTGGCGCTGGAGGCGGCCTCGGCGGCGTGGCCAGCAAAGGCGTGGATGACAGAGCCGAAATAGAGCGCCGTAGCGCACGAGGCGTTCAGCGACAGGGCGCGCCCAACGGCGGTCAAACCAGCTTCGTGGTCCTTGCCCAGCATGAAGATCGCAAATCCGGCAATGGCCAGCGCCGTCGCGTCATCGGTGCCGCTGGCGATCACGGCGCGCGCATGCTCGACCCCGGCGGCCTTGTCGGCTGCGCCGAACCCGGCGCGCGAGAAGAAAATCTCATGGCACCAGGCAAGACGGGCGTGGGCGGCAGCGTAATTCGGGTCCAGCCGGAGCGCCTCCTCCAGGAGTTCTGCTGCGATCCTGGCGTCCGCGGGCATCACCGTTGCCATGTGGGGAACAGCCCGCAGATAGAGGTCGTAGGCGTCGAGATTTTCCGGACGCTTTTGCCGGGCGCGCTCGATCTCCGACCGTTGCAGGCTCGGCTCGACAATGCCGACCACCTTGTCGGTGATCTGGTCCTGCAGATCGAAAACATCCTCCAGCGCGCCATCATACCTGTCTGCCCACAGATGCGCGCCGGTCTCGGCTTCGATGAGCTGGGCGCTGATGCGCAGCCGATCGCCCGCCTTGCGCACGCCCCCTTCCAACACATAGCGCACGCCGAGTTCGCGCCGACCTGCCGGATATCGACCGCCTTGCCTTTGTAAACGAAGCTCGAATTGCGCGCGATCACGAACAGCCATTTGATCCGCGACAGCCCGGTGATGATGTCCTCGACCATGCCGTCGGCGAAATATTCCTGCTCGGCGTCGCCGCTCATGTTCTGGAACGGCAAGACCGCAATCGAGGGTTTGTCGGGTAGCGCGAGCCGCGGAAGAGGCTCTTCCCGCCGCACGGAGTCCGCCGGTGCCGCGGGCTGCGGCGGGGGACGGACGCCGACTTGCAGCGAATAGACGTGGACCGGATCGGTGATGTTCTTCAGGTGCACTGCGCCGCGGTCGTTGATCGCGAGATCGAGCCTTGCCTTGACCTGCCAGTACGCCTGCTCCGAGAGACAGATGCTGCCGGGCTCGCAGATCCCTTCGAGCCGCGCGGCGATATTGACGCCGTCCCCCATCAGATCGCCGTCGTTCTCCTCGACGACGTCGCCCAGATGGATGCCGACGCGGAACTCTATGCGACGCTCGGCCGGCAGGCCGGCATTGCGCTCGACCATGGCATTCTGCACCTCGATGGCGCAACGCACGGCGTCCACCACGCTGCGGAACTCGACGAGGCTCCCATCGCCGGTGCGCTTGACCACGCGGCCATTGTGGACGGCAATCGTTGGATCGATCAGATCGCTGCGGAGCGCCCGCAGCCGCGCCAGGATGCGGTCTTCGTCGGCACCGGCAAGCCGGCTGTAGCCGACCACATCCGAGACCAGGATCGCCGCTATTTTGCGGGTCTCGCTCATGTCCGTCCTCCCCGGTCCAGACTACCATAACAGCCGGGCCGGAGCTATGTTGTATCACGCCGAGCGACGCGACTCTGTGAACAGCGCTCTCGGTCTTCTTGTGGCGAACGCCCGCCTTGCGGCCAGGGTAGACATTGCTATTTGGCGGTTTTCAGTGATCTTTACATGAACAGCACAGACCACAGTCAGACCGGAGCGCCCAGGAGGTGGTTCACATGTCCTCCGTCGATTCTCTTGCGGCGAGGCTGCTGTCGGCGACGTTGATGTTCGATCGGGCGTCGTCGGTGGCGCTCGAGGCCTTGGCAGCCGAATCCGACCGCCGGGTCTTGCGACGTGGCGAGGTTCTGGTTCGCGAAGGCGATCCATCCGACAGGTTCTTCATCGTCATGTCGGGTCGCTTTACGGTGCACAAGGGAGATTCGGCGGTCCCGGTCGCCGGGATCGGACAGGGCGAACTCGTCGGCGAGGTCGGTTTCTTCGCAGGACTGCCGCGCACGGCAACCGTCCTTGCCGCGCGCGATTCGATCGTCCTTGAAATCCGCGGCAGCGACTTCGAGAAGGCGGCCGAGGCCTTGCCGAGCCTGCGGCAGGCGGTCACGACATTTCTGGCGCGCCGGTTTGCGGTGCAATCTCCAAGTTCGGTGCTCCTCAAGCAATCTGCCAGGATCCGGACGCTTGCGATCATACCCGCCGGCGGAAGCCGCATTTCACCCGCCTTCATCCGGCGCCTGCAGGAGGCGTTCGACGCCGATACGCTCTCCCGGTTCGTCGCCCGGGCTGACATTCACGCACGGTTCGCCGGTCTTCCGGTCGACGACCAGCCGGTTTTGAACTGGTTGAATGAGTTGGAGGCGGAAACCGAAATCATCGTCTATGTTGCCGATGAAGAGGCGAATGACTGGACACGCGTCTGCATTCGCCAGGCCGATGCCTTCCTCTTGCTTGCCGACGCATCCTGTTCACCTCGGCTGAATCCCTCCGAGGCACTGGCGCTATCGGTTCATTCACCATCGGCCGGGCGGCTCGTCCTCATTCATGATACGCGCTCGACGGCGGTCTCCGGTACGTCCGCTTGGCTTGATGAGCGTCCTCATATTGGCCAGCATCATCATGTGGCGCTGGAGGACGGGGCTGACATGGAGCGGCTGGTCCGATTTATCTCCGGCAAGGCACGGGGCTTCGTGGCGGCGGGTGGCGGGTCCCTCGGCAGCGTGCATCTGGGCGTCTACAAGGCTTTCGTCGAGGCGGGTGCTCGCTTCGACTATCTCGGCGGCACGAGTTCCGGAGCGGCGATGATGGCCGGCTTCGCCAGCGGATTGGATGCAGAGCAGATCGACCGGGGCACGCACGACATCTTTATCAAGAGCCGGGCGTTTCGCCGCCTCACCGTGCCGCATTTCGCACTTCTGGATCATAAGGTTTTCGATCAGGCGCTTCGGTCGGAATACAGCGATGTTCTGATCGAGGATCTCTGGCTACCGTTCTTTGCCCTTTCGACCAATCTGAGCAGCCGTCAACCCCATGTCCACCGTCGTGGAAAACTCTGGCAGGCCGTTCGGGCATCGGGCTCGATCCCGGGTATTCTGCCGCCGTTCTTTACGGCCGATGGCGATATGCTGGTGGACGGCGCCATTATGAACAATCTGCCGTTGGACCAGATGAAAGAACTCAAGACCGGCCCCAATGTCGTCGTGAGCCTGGGGTCGAATGCACCGCAGAAATACCACATCGATTATGACCGCATCCCCGGCGCTACCGAACTGGCCGTCGCCTGGCTGAACCCTTTCGGTCGCGACCGCTTGCCGAAGATCCCCAGCATGCTTCAGGTTATCGCGGCGAGCATGCTGGCACACCGGCCGCAGGACATCGCGCTTGGCGACGAGGATGTCTCGGTCTGCCCACAGGTTTCCAACATGATCGGCTTCATGGACTGGAGCCGGCATTCCGAGCTGTTTTCGGACGCCTACGACTGGACCAGCCGATGGATCGAAGAGCGTCTCCGCGAGAATGATCCGGGGCTGCGAGCGGTGCTGGGGTCCGCGCGTTGATGGCTGCGTCATTCCTCAAGGCGGCATTCCGGCCGCATGGCGTTTTTCCCGCCGCTCAATCCAGCAGATCAAAGGCGCGAAAAATCCAGACGACCTGGTAGGTCAGGCCGGCAATCAGGAAGACGGCGTGGAAACGGCGGTTGGCGGTGACGGCGGCGGCGATGCAAAGGGCGATATAGATTGCGTTTCGCAGCGGATATTCCACACCATAGGAGAGGAAGTAGTCCTTGCCCTTGACGGCGGTATCGACGAGATCGACGGCATAGGCGAGCGCCAGGAAGCCGAAGAACCAGGCGCGGCGCGAGATGAAATACTGCTCATAGCCGCTGTAGTCCTCCATCGAGGTGGGAAACAGGAGGACGCAGAGGAAGTAGAAGATGCAGCAATAGGAGATGACGAAGAGGTAGACGCTGAAATCGATCACCGGCACCGAATGCAGCCGGTACTCCCACCACCAGAAATAGATCAGGAACAGGAACATGAACAGCACCCAGCCGAGGTGCAGCCAGTAGATCCTGGTCTTGCCGGGGTGCTGGACGAACAGCGCCAGCCCCGTCAGCAGGCGGGCCATCGAGAGGCTGACGACCATGCCCATGACGACGCGAATGTGAGAGAAAATCTGCGGATCGACGGGCTGGTCCACGGCTTCTGCCCCCTTGGATGTCAGGCTTCAGGCGGCACCGGTTTCGGATGGCCGGCCTCGTCCAGCGCCACCATGACGAAGAGGGCATCGGTGACCTTGTCCATCCGGTCCGACAGGTAGCGTTGCGCCCACGCCTCGACCTTGAGCGTCATCGAGGTGCGGCCAACCTTGATGACGTCAGTATAGATGCACAGCGTGTCGCCGATCTTCACCGGCATTTCGAAGGCCATTTCCTTGACGGCGGCGGTGACGACGCGGCCGCGGGCCCGCTCGGCGGCGCGGATGCCGCAGGACAGGTCCATCTGCGCCATGACCCAGCCGCCGAAAATATCGCCGGCGGCATTGGCGTCGGCCGGCATGGCCAGGGTGCGCAAGGTGAGGTCGCCGTTCGGTTTCGCCATGATCCATAATCTCCGTTTATCCGATGTAACCCAAGGACACGGGATCGGAAAAGACCCCTTCGGGAAATATCCCCGGGCATGGCGCTCCGGCGCAAGCGCGGTGAGCGACGGGCGAATTCAGTGTTTTTAGCTTCACTTGTTAAGAAAATAGAAATCTACCGTAATCATCGTGTGATTGTAGAAACAACAGGGGACTGGTTGCATGAAACATTTTCGTATTTCCGTGCGTCTCTATGCGCTGGTGGCACTGGTGCTGCTGACGATGGCTGCCATGATGACGCTGAGCCTGTTTCAGGAGCAGGACAAGCTGGTGACGCAGCGCAAGGCCATGCTGGCGGCGATGAACGAGAACGCGGTGAGCGTGCTCGATACCTATTACAAGCAGCAGCAGGCCGGCACGCTGTCGCAGAAGGATGCGCAGGCGCGCGCCATCGAGGTGATCCGGGCGATGCGCTATCAGGACAATGGCTATTTCCTTATCACCGATATGAAGAGCGCGATGATCATGCATCCGATCAAGCCGGAGCTTGATGGCACCGACCAGAGCGAGAACAAGGATATAACCGGCAAGCACATGTACGTCGAGTTTGTCAAAACAGTTCGAGCCGAAGGCAAGGGGTTCGTCGATTATTACTGGCCGAAGCCGGGCGCCGAGGAGCCGGTGCTGAAATATTCGCATGTGGCCGGTTTTGCGCCCTGGGGCTGGATTGTCGCCACTGGCGTCTATGCCGACGACCTGGCCGCGATGTTCACAGAAGGCCTGATCGAGGTTGCGGTGGTCTGCGGTCTTGCGGCGCTGGTCATTCTGCTTGCAGCCCTTGCGATCGTCCGCAGCGTCGTTGGGCCGGTCGAGCGGCTGAAGACCGCGATGCGGGCGATTGCCGATGAGGATGTCTCGTCCGCCATTCCCGAAACCGACCGCAAGGACGAAATCGGCCAGATGGCCAACGTGCTGGCGGTGCTGCGCGATTCCGTCAAGGAGCGCATTGACCTGCGGGTCCGCGAAGCCGACCAACAGCGCCAGCTCGATGACGAGCGGCGCAGCAACGAACAGCGTGCGCAACTGGACGCGCAGACCCAGGCCGAGGCCATGAGCACGGTCGGCAGCGCGCTGGAAAAACTCGCCAGCGGCGACCTGACGGCAGAAATCGAAAGGATCGCTCCGGAATATTCCAAGCTGCGCGAGGATTTCAATACGGCTGTCACGGCACTGCGCGGCGTTGTCCAGTCGATCACCCAGTCGACCGAAGTGGTTTATGGAAGTGCCGGCGATATTTCGCAAGCCGCCAACAACCTGTCGCGCCGCACCGAACAGCAGGCGGCAGCGCTGGAAGAAACGGCGGCGGCACTCGACCAGATCACGTCGACAGTCAAGAGCTCCTCCGAGCGGGCAGCAGAGGCCCGTGAAATGGTCACCGAGACCAAGGAAAGCGCTGCCAAGTCCGGCGATATCGTTCGCAATGCCATTGGGGCCATGAGCCGGATCGAAGGCTCTTCGACCAAAATCAGCCAGATCATCGGCGTCATCGACGAGATCGCCTTCCAGACCAACCTCCTGGCGCTGAATGCCGGCGTCGAGGCGGCGCGGGCGGGGGACGCCGGACGCGGATTTGCCGTCGTCGCGCAGGAAGTGCGCGAACTGGCGCAGCGCTCGGCCGGTGCCGCCAAGGAGATCAAGGAGCTGATCCGCACCTCCGCCACCGAAGTCGAGACCGGGGTGACACTGGTGCGCTCGACCGGCGACGCGCTGATGGAAATCGAAGGTCTGGTCAACCGGGTGAACGAGCATGTGGCCTCGATCGCCACGGCTGCCCGCGAACAGGCAACCGGGCTTGCGGAGGTTAACACGGCGGTCAACAGCATGGATCAGATGACCCAGCAGAATGCGGCGATGGTCGAGGAGACGACCGCGGCCAGCCAGACGCTGGCGCAGGAGAGCCGCGAGCTGAAAAGCCTGCTGCAGACCTTCCGCCTTTCCGCCGACAGCCACCAGACCAGCTACAGCCGAGCCGCCTGACCTCTCCACAGGTGGAACGGCCGATTGCCCGCGTTCGACGATGAACTGCCCCCCGAAAGTTGGACACCAACTTCGGTCGGCAGCTCAAGGGGACGCGGGCTTTTTCCTGTGTCTGGTTCTGTGGATGGATGGTTGCAAACCGCGCAAAAATACTATCTGAAGATTTGAATGCTCCTTGCCGGACATGTGCGCAGTGCGCTTGACCGTGGCGGCTTTCGCTCCAGAATGGAGCCGTGATTCAAGGTGTTACAGCGTTTTCTCGTGCCGATGGCTGGAAGATGCGCAATGGGGAGGACTGAATGAGGCCGTTTCAACGCGTTATGATCCGGATTGCCGCACTGGCGGCACTGTCGCTGGGGGCCTTGACGGCCTGCACCGTCGTCGTCGATGAGCCCGGCGGGCGGCCAAGGCCGCGGCCGGAACCTTCGTTCCCGCAAATGTGCACGATGGAATATAATCCGGTCTGCGCGCAGCGCGGCGGCAATCGCCGAACCTTCGGGAATGCCTGCCAGGCCCGCGCCGACGGATACCGCATCACCGGCCGTGGCGAATGCCGTCCGGAGCGGCCCGATTTCGGCGGCGACCGGCCGCAGGTCTGCACCCGTGAATATGCACCGGTGTGCGCCCGTCAGGGGCGGCGCGAGCAGACGTTTGCGAACGGCTGCATGGCAGAGGCTCGGGGGTTCCGGGTGATCGGCCGCGGCGAATGCAGGCGCGGCAACGACAGGCCCGACGATGGCATGCGTCCGCCGCGCGATCCGGATCGCCGGCCGCAGGCCTGCACCCGCGAATTCGCGCCGGTCTGTGCCCGCCAGGGACGCCGCGAACAGACATTCCCGAATGCCTGCACGGCGCAGGCCCAGGGGTTTCGCGTTGTTGGCAACGGCAGTTGCCAGTGATCTGAGCTCAACCGCCAAACGAACCGCTGCCAAGGGAGCGGTTCGTTTTCTTGCATTCAAAGTAAACCTCCACCTCCGGTGGAGGACTGGACGAGTTCTACACTGTAGTTGAGAGACCTCCCTGCTTGAACCTGCTCAATAACTACAGACGCGGCCCATCATCAAATCTGCCCCCGGTCGAAGAACAGCTTCGGGATAAGGACTTTTTTGCAGCGTAGATATTCCGCAACATTTTTTCCGAGCGCATCGTACGCTCCGGTACTCGAAACGCCTTTGCCTAGCAGCCCACGATTCAGGAAATGAACCGCTCGGATGCGAGGAAACTCAACCCGCTCGATCACCCCGTTGATATCGTCATCCGCAAGAAGTTCACGCATGCGACCGATGGTCATGAACGACCGCAGCCATTCCCATTCGTCGTCGTGGCGCACGAACAGCCCGACGTTCGAGTTCGTAAATTTGTCTCCCGATCGACCAAAAACGATACTCCCCAGCGGAGCCTCGACAAGTTCCCCGTACTTCAACTCGTCATACTCAACGTCTGGGTCGTGCGATTCCTGTTGCACACTTGCGGTTTCAAAGGCCGGGAGAATCTCGATCATCTCGCCGTCCTGCAAATGAACCCGATGAGAAACCTTTCTGGTGTCGAGCAAAGTCGGCCAGTATTCGATAAATTCCCTGGGATAACCGAGGCGGAAGTCATAGTTGCATGTCGCCCCTGGATACGACTGCATCGTGTTGTTGATTAGCACACGCAGGAAGTTGTTCGGTGACAACGTTTCCTCGTCCTTCGCCTGAGCGAAAACCCGAACGTGGACCGTCGCCTCCCGCTGACTTTTAGGATTATCCGGCACCGATCCGTACGCGTCAAAACGCAGTTGCAAGAATTTCGTCGGGTCGAGGATCCTCTCCGCCTGCAACCGGATCATCTCTAGCTTCTGTTGGATGTCGAGGCCGACCAAGAACCAGTGTACTTCCGCAGCGTATCCGCCCTTGCAACTGACGCCGACCTTGGCGGTTGCGGGGGGAGCAATGCCGGTAATGCTTGATACCTTAACGCGATTCTTTGCGATGTTCGAAATCTCGATCTTCGCGAGATCGGCGGTAACGTCAGGGTTCACGTAAAATCGTCCCTGAAGCTCATAAAGCAATTGCGTGGTGACGGTCTCGCTGGTTACGACACCATCGCTCTCGTCACCTTTCGTGATCACCGAAGTGCCGTCGGCGCTGATTTCAGCTATCGGGTAACCGAGCGACGCCAGGTTCCCTATGTGCTTGAATCCGGGAAAGTTTCCGCCGGTGACGTAGCAACTACACTCAATCAGATGGCCGGCGACAAGGGCTCCGGCAAGGGCGTCATAGTCCTGCCGCTCCCAACCATGCCACCACGCTGATGCCCCAATGACTGGCGCTGCGTCAGTTACTCGTCCAGTGATTACGATGTCCGCGCCGCGCTTCAGCGCCTCTGCGATACCCCAACCGCCGAGATACGCATTTGCAGCGACAGGTTCGAGATGTGTGGGAAAGAGCGCACCAGTATCAAGATTGCGAAATTCCTTGCCCTCAGTGCGCAGATCCGCGAAGCTTGCCTGAAGATTGTCACCGTCTATGTATGCAATCTGTAAATTATAACCCCGTTCCTCAACCAGCCGCGAAATCAAAGTGCACAGAGCGCTAGGATTGAGGCCACCTGCATTCGATACAACCCGCACTTTCCCCTTCACGACCTCGTCGAGGGCAAGAGCCAGGCAGTCATAGAATGCTCTCTCATATCCGAGAGATGGATCGGCCTGCATCTCAAGCGCGAGCGTTGCGAGATTTATCTCGGAAAGCCAGTCCCCGGTGATCACATCGGCCTTTGTCTCCGAGAGAAGCATTTTCATGCTACCTATACGGTCGAAAATTGACCCTGAGATGTTTGCGATTTTGACGGCACTCTTGCTCATGTTGCTTCCTCCTTCGGGCATGTCGGCTGAAAAGCTTGTCCTTCTCCCGAAAGGTCAGCCCTCATCCAATCCAGCGTTGACGCGGCCGCACGCACGTCTGGCGTGAGGTCCACATAGAGGGCGGCAATCTCGCTCTACTGCGTCTTGCGCCCATGCGCTGACCTTGCGGTTTTCACAGGCCATATGTAAAATACTATTATGCGCTATGCATGATACTTACAGAATATCAAGGATTGGGTAATGGACGTTCGTCAGCTTCGCCAGTTCATCGCGGTAGCAGAGGAACTTAATTTCCGAAAAGCAGCGGAACGGCTCGGCATCGCGCAGCCGCCTCTGACAGCGGCAATCAAGAAGATCGAAAATGAAATAGGTGTGCGCCTACTTGATCGCACCAATCGCATTTCCGGTCTCACCGATGCTGGCGAAGTCTTCCTTGAGGAATCGCGCCGTACACTTGAACAACTGTCCAAGGCCATTCAACTGGCCCGCGAAGCTGAACATGGAAAGATGACCGTGTTCCGCCTCTCTTTCGTCGATAGCGCGGCAGGACACATACTTCCAAAAATCGTTCACACGCTACGTTTGATTTTTCCGAGGGTCGACCTTGATCTGACGGAGGCAGCGACAATCGAACAGCTTCGAGACTTGAAAGAAGGGCGGATCGATGCCGGCATAGTCGCGCTTCCAATTACTCAGTCGGGCAAGGTGAGACTGTCTAAAATCTTCATCGATAAGATGGTTATTGCCCTTCCGTCGACGCATCGCCTCGCCACTCTGCAAGAGATACGACTTTCTGATCTCGAGGCAGATGAATGGATCATATTTTCGATCCATCAGGCATTGCACGACCTGATCGTAAAGGCATGTATGAAAGCGGGTTTTGTTCCCCGGATTGCCCAGCGGGCGAGGCAGATCCAGACTGCACTTGGTTTAGTCGCTGCAGGTGTAGGGGTCGCCCTGATCCCGCGATCATCGGCTAGGGCACTCCCCGGTGTGGTGTTTGCGGAACTCAAAGGCGCAAAGGTGAACTACGAAATCGCGCTCGCCTATAATAATAGCAGCCCCATTATCGATGGTATCCTCGCCATCCGGCATCACGATCTTGGCGCCACCCCGGAGAGCACAGGGAACGGCCTCGCTTCGCCCACCAGGGCCCCGCGTTCGCGTCGGACCCCGCCTCAACGGTGATACTCTTCACGGGGGCGCAGATTGCGGTCGATTTTGACAACTGCTGGAGAGAACTGATCGTGCTGCGTATTGTTTCGCTGAATGTCTGGGGCGGGCGGGTCCACGCGCCGCTGATGCGCTATCTTGTTGAGGTGAATGCGGATGTGATCTGCCTGCAGGAGGTGGCGCGCACGCCTGCAACCCCCTGCGACTGGCTGATCTATCGCGACCATGACGTCGAGTTGCCGCAACGGGCCAATCTGTTCGAGGAAATCCGTGCAGCCCTGCCGGGGCACGATGGTTTCTTTGCGCCGACGGCGCGGGGGGATCTGTTTGATGGCGACAGGGCCGTGCCGTCCGAATTCGGGCTGGCGACCTTCGTGCGCAAGTCCCTGACCGTCATCGCCCAGGCGCAGGATTTCGTCCATGGCGTCTTTTCACCCAAAGGCTGGGGCCCGCATCCGCGTGCCCGCAACGCCCATTGCCTGCGCATCTTCAATCATGATGGCGGGCATGGTGACGGGTACCCGGTCAGCATCGCACAGATGCATGGTCTAAGGGATATTGCCGGCAAGGGCGATACGCCGGCGCGGGACGTGCAGACGAAGGCGTTGATCGAACTGATCGGGCGTGTCTGGCATGGTGGCGAGCGGCTGGTCGTCTGCGGCGATTTCAACGTTCTGCCTGAGAACCGCATGTTTGCGGCCTTGGCCGGACTTGGATTGACGGATCTGATCACGTCGCGCGGGCATACCGACACCAGAACCTCCTACTATGAAAAGCCGGGGCGTTTTGCCGACTACATGCTGGTGACGCCGGATGTCGAGGTTCTCCGCTTCGATGCGGCCGCAGAGCCGGAAGTCTCCGACCATCGGGCGCTGCTTTTGGAGATGCGCTAGGGGCGGTCCGCATAAGGGACGGCAGCCGCATATCTCCAAACGGAAATATCTTCCGATGCCGGCATTTTTTTTCGCCCTGCGTGTCGATTGCCGCCTGGATCGTTCGTCGTAGAGGTACGGGCTTGAGCCCGTGTCACGAATGGACCTTCAAGGAGACGCAATGCCCAAGATGATTTTCATCAACCTGCCGGTGACCGATCTGGCGGCTGCCACCCGCTTCTATCAGGCGATCGGATGCGAGAAGAACGACCAGTTCAGCGATCACCGCTCGGCCAGCATGGTCTGGTCGGAGACGATCACGTTCCAGCTGGCGACATCCGATTATTTTGCCACCTACACACCAAAGCCGGTTGCCGACGCGCACAGGACGACGGAGGTGCTGCTTGCCTTGTCGATCGACAGCCGCGAAGGCGTGGACAGACTGGCTGAAGCGGGTGCTGCCGCTGGCGGCAAGGCCGATATTCGCAAGCCTGAGGACAGCGGTTTCATGTATAACCGTGCCGTCGAAGACCCCGACGGCCATGTGTTCGAACTGATGTGGATGGACATGGGCGCTGCCTGAGGCGACAGGCAGGCTGCGAGGGGATGGGAGCTGCTGCGGATGCAAATCGATGTCACCACGATCGGGTTTACCCAAAGCACCGCGGCGGACTTTTTTGGCCGTATCCGGCAGGCCGGCGTGAAGCGGGTTGTCGATATCCGCCTTCACAACACCTCGCAGCTTGCCGGTTTCGCCAAAGCCGCGGACTTGCCGTATTTCCTGAAGGAGCTCTGCGGAGCCGATTATATGCATCAGCCCTTGCTGGCACCGACGGAGGATATCCTGACGTCCTTCAAGAAGGAGAAGGGCGACTGGAACACGCTGCGCCATGGGTTCATGAACCTGATGGCGCAGCGGCAGATCGAGAGCCGTCTTGAGCCTCAATCCTTTGCCGGCAGCTGCCTGCTTTGCTCCGAAGCGCTGCCGCACCAATGCCACCGCCAGCTGGTGTGCGAGTATCTCAACGGAAAATGGGGCGGCAAGCTCTCCGTCCGGCATCTCTGACGGGGCGGTTTTCCCGCCTTGCGCACGGGTAACACCGATAACCGGTCATGCTTTCGAAAGCCTTCGTTTACCCTGTTTGCATAAAATCCTCTTCAGTTGCGGTCTTTTTGGATCTGCGCCCGCCTTTCGACACAGGCGGCCCGCAGGTTTTGCGTGGGGACCGGGCGAATGCGGGTGATGCGTTTTGATGCATCGCCATCGGTAGAGGCGGCAATTGAGTATGGCGTATGTTTCCCTTTTCCGGCGGCCGGCGGCAGTCTTCGTGCTGTCTGTGTCGCTCGCAGCCTGCTCGACAGACGATCTGAGCCCGCCGGGCCGGATCGATTCCTCGGCCCGGGTGAGCGCCATCGAACCGGTGAGCCGCCACGCCCGCGGCTCGCGGGAAAACCCCTATCCTGCGGCGGCCACCCCGGTCAGCACCTTTTCCGAAAATTCCGACCCTGAAAACTCTGGCGATGCAATTCCGGCCGATCCGCGCCTGCAGGCAACGCGTGAGCGCCTGCCGATGATCGACAGCGAACCGGCAGCGCAGCCGCTCGCCATTGCCAGCGCCCAGCCGATGGCCGTGCCCGCGGAAGGCGTCAACATGGATGCGATGCTGGGCGTCGAAACCGGATCGACGCCCGTTGTCGGCCTTGCCGAAGAACAGAACCGTGAGATTGCCGAGGGCAATGCCAGCCAGCCGGTGGTCGGCGGCATCGGCGGCGACAGCGTGCAGCAGCTTGGCGGGCCGCAGGAGATGCCGGTGGCAGAGGCCGACCCAGGCTATGATCCCGACCTGCCGCCATTGAGCGCGGAAAAACGCGCCGCCGAGGAGGCGCGCAAGGCGCAGTTTCTCGATCAGCAGCAGCGCGTGATGTTGCGCAAGAGCCAGGCGCAGCAGGAGCAGCAGGTGGCTTTCCTGCCGCGTGCCGGAAATCCGCTGTCTGAAACCGATGCCGAGCCTGATTTCACCGGGCGGATGCCCGCATCCGAAGTGGCCTGCCGCCAGCGGCTGAAGACGCTTAGGGTCGAATTCACCGACATCCCGCGCATCTCCAACGGCCGGGCCTGCGGCATCGACTATCCGATCGAGCTGACGGGGCTTTCCGGCGGCATCGACATCAAACCGGCGGTCAAGCTCAACTGCGAGGTGACGGAAGCCTTTGCCAAATGGGTGAAGAACGAGCTCGCGCCGTCGGCCCGCTACCGCTATCTCTCCGGCGTCAAGACCATCAAGCCGCTCGGCGGCTATTCCTGCCGGACGATGAATTCCAAGCGCGGCAACCCGATGTCGGAGCATGCGCATGGCAATGCCATCGATGTCGGCAAGTTCGTTTTGAAGTCCGGCAAGGAGATCGATGTGCGCAAGCCGGGCTTCTTCGCCTTCCGCGAAAAGGGCCTGCTGAAGGCGGTGCGCAGCGACAGCTGCAAATATTTCAACACCGTGCTCGGCCCCGGCAGCGATCCGCAGCACAAGGACCATTTCCATTTTGATCTGAGAGACCGCAAGTCCGGTTACCGGCATTGCGACTGAGAAACGGCGCCGCGCTGTAAAGGCAGGGCGGCGTACCGGCTGCGCGCAAAAAAATGGCCGGCAAGAGCCGGCCTAAAATGAACCTCACCGAAGGGGACTGCGGGCGGGTTCTTGCAAATCACGAGCGACATATGTGCCCCACGGCGCGAAAATGGCTGATGACCATCACCATTTCATGACAGCACGGGGAAAACGTCCGAGACCTTGCCGCCTGTGCGGGCAGGCCTGATTTGCAGATACGGTTTGCCAGCTACGGTTTGCCAGCTGTACCGGCACTTCCGCCCTCCGGCGTCACGCTTCGCCGTTCGAGTGCGGTCTTGCGGATGATCTCGGCGATCTCGGGGCTGCTGCTGGAAAGCATCTGGAAATCCACCGAATAGAGCGACAGCAGCGACACCTCGGTCGCGGCGCTGACGGTGGCCGAGCGGGGCGAGCCGCTGATCAGCGCCATCTCGCCGAAGAAGCTGCCGGAACCAAGCTCTATCGGGTTCGGTGTCTGGACGATCACGCGGCCTTCGACGATGAAATACATCTGGTCGCCCCTGTCGCCCTTGCGGCAGATGACGGCGCCGGCCGGCACGGTCCGCGGCCGCAGCGACCGGACGACTTCGACGAGTGCGGCCGGGGCGAGTTTCTGGAACAGCGGCACTGCGGTGACGAGCTGCCAGTTGCGGACAAAATCCTGGCGGCGGACTTCCTCGTAAAACCCGGTGGCGAGGATGCCGGCCCAGAGCGCAAAAATGCCGATGCCGCACATCATCACCAGCCCGCCAAGGACGCGGCCTGCAAAACTTTGCGGAATTTCATCGCCATAGCCGGTGGTCGACAATGTTGTCACCGCCCACCACATGGCCTGGGGCATGCTGCCGAACCTGTCGGGCTGGATATCGCGCTCGATCAGGTAGGCTGCGAGCGACGCGCCGAACAAAATGATGCCGAAGACCGAGGTGACGCCGGCCAGGTTGCGCCTCTCGTTGGAGATAACCCGGGCCATCAGCCGGAAGAATGTCGATTCGCGCAGAGGCTTCAAAAGCCAGATCGCGCAGTAGAGGCTCTGGTCGCGGCGACCAATGAACAGGAAGGCGGCGAGCGGAACCACGACAGCCAGCACGTCGATGGCGACTGCCGGTATCCTGTCGCGGGTTGACCGCCGGATGACCAGGGTTCCAATCAGTTGCAGGCCGTAGATCGTCCAGATCCCGGCAAGCAGCATCTCCAGCGCGAACCTGACCGGTTCAGCGATGTCCGGCGTGGTGAGCGCTGCAACTGCCACGAGCCCCATGATGGCCAAGAGCACGTTGAGCGGCGCGGATATTCTCGAGAAAGGCATTGCCGGCATTCAATCCCCCAGGCCCCAGCGCCGTCACTCCGTTGCGACAATAGAATGCCTTTGGTACAAGCGCAAAGGGGTGGTGCAAGACCAAGTCTCGATTCGCTTTCATGCACCAGTTGAGGGGTGGTTCGACCGGTTGACGGTCTGTTTTCGTCTTTTTGCGATTTTGCAGCTGAAATTTTCGGCAGAACACCCCATATAGGGCATCTCTTTCCGCATCCTGTCCTTCCGGAACACATTTCATGGCGCCCATCGTTTCCGTTTCCAATCTTGTGAAGACCTATGCTTCCGGCTTTCAGGCGCTGAAAGACGTCAGCCTCGATATCGAGGAGGGTGAAATCCTCGCCCTTTTGGGGCCGAACGGCGCCGGCAAGACGACGCTGATCTCGATCATCTGCGGCATCGTCAATCCGACCGGCGGCACGGTGCTGGTCGGTGGACATGACGTCGTCAAGGATTTTCGCGCCACCCGCTCGATCATCGGGCTGGTGCCGCAGGAACTGACGACCGACCAATTCGAGACGGTGTGGAACACCGTGTCCTTTTCGCGCGGGCTGCACGGCAAGAAGCCGGACCCGGCCCATATCGAGAAGGTGCTGAAGGATCTGTCGCTCTACGACAAGAAGGACAACATGCTGCGCGAGCTTTCCGGCGGCATGAAGCGGCGGGTGCTGATCGCCAAGGCGCTTTCGCATGAGCCGCGCGTGCTCTTTCTCGACGAGCCGACGGCCGGCGTCGATGTCAATCTGCGCAAGGACATGTGGCAGGTGGTCGAGAAGCTCAGGGAAACCGGCGTGACGATCATTCTGACGACGCACTATATCGAAGAGGCCGAGGAGATCGCCGACCGGGTCGGCGTCATCAACGGCGGCAAGATCCTTTTGATCGAAGACAAGAAGGACCTGATGAAGAAGCTCGGACGCAAGGAGTTGCGGGTCGATCTTCAGGAGCCGATCTCGGCCATCCCCGAAACGCTGTCCGGCTATGAGCTGACGATCGAGGATGACGGTCATTCGCTGATCTACGACTACGACACATCCGGCGAGCGCACCGGTATCACGACACTCCTGACGGCGCTTGCTGAAGCCGGGATCAGGCTGAAGGACATCTCGACGCGGCAGAGTTCGCTTGAGGACATTTTCGTCGAACTGGTGGGAGCACGCGCATGAATTTCGAAGCGATCAAGTCGATCTATTTCTTCGAAATGGCCCGCACGCGCCGCACGCTGCTGCAGAGCGTCGTCTCGCCGGTCATTTCGACATCGCTCTATTTCATCGTCTTCGGCGCCGCCGTCGGATCGCGCATCCAGGAGATTGACGGGGTTTCCTATGGCGCCTTCATCACGCCGGGTCTGATCATGCTGACATTGCTGACGCAGTGCATCGGCAACGGCTCGTTCGGCATCTATTTCCCAAAGTTCACCGGCACGATCTACGAGCTTCTGTCCTCGCCGGTGTCGATGACGGAGATTGTGCTCGGCTATGTCGGGGCGGCGGCGACCAAGGGCATGATGATCGGCATCATCATCTTGGGGACAGCCTCGCTGTTCGTCGATCTTTCGATCGCCCATCCCCTCGTGATGCTTTTGTTCTTCGTGCTGACGGCCGTCACCTTCAGCCTGTTCGGCTTCATCATCGGCATCTGGGCCAAGGATTTTGAACAGCTGAACCTGATCCCGATGCTGGTGATCCCGCCGCTGGTCTTCCTTGGCGGCAGCTTCTACTCGGTCAACATGCTGCCGCCCTTCTGGCAGGCCGTCAGCCATTTCAACCCGGTGCTCTACCTGATCAGCGGCTTCCGCTGGAGCTTCTTCGAGATCGCCGACGTCAATCCGGTGATCAGCCTCGTCATCATCATCGGGTTCCTGGCGGTGCTGATGGGATTGCTGACCTGGATATTCAAGACGGGGTATCGGCTGCGGAACTAGTCGGGGAGACAATAGGCAATAGGCGTTAGCCAATAGGCAGTAGGGTTGGGGAGGCCGTCGTAACCGCATTTCCGACTGCCTACTGGCTACTGGCTATTGGCTAACGCCATTCTACTGCGTCACCTCTTCCAGTTCGCATGCCTTCGTGTCGATCGTCATGGCGTTGCCGCGCCAGACGAAGGCGCCGCTGCCCCAGCTTCTGATCCAGACCAGCGGCAGCATGATGTCGCGAACGAGGATGGCGGGCAGGAAGAGGAGTGATACGCGCCAGCCCTTGGCAAGGCCAAGTGCCAGTTCCGGCAGATAGATTGCAGCGACGACGGCTAAGGCGATCTCAGGCGCATTGACGCCTGCGAGAACGGCGGCGGCGACCGCGAAGAG
Organism: Pararhizobium sp. P1_E7; assembly: GCF_056405855.1. Taxonomy (NCBI): domain Bacteria; kingdom Pseudomonadati; phylum Pseudomonadota; class Alphaproteobacteria; order Hyphomicrobiales; family Rhizobiaceae; genus Pararhizobium; species Pararhizobium sp. P1_E7. Next base: position 44,875 of record NZ_JBFUBH010000005.1, read on the forward strand.
CAGCGGCGGCATGGCGCCCAGCAAAATTTCCGGTGCGAAATACATCGGAAAGGTGACGCGGCGCAGGCGTGCCCATCGTGCCTGGCGCGACCACACGTCGTGGCGGGTGCGGCTGCCGAGCGGCTGGTCGAAGGGAGAGGAAACGAGATGGACCTTGTATCCCAGGCGATTGACCAGCTTGGTTGCGGCGGCATCCTCGGCGATCTCGGCGGCGAGCGCTTCGATGCCACCATTGCAGTCGAGTAGCGGCCGGAACCATAGCATGCTCTTTCCCTGCGCGAATCCGAACCCCAATGCTTCGCCAGCATATTGCCAGCGGGCCTGCAGCGTGTTCAGGAACATGCATTCGACCTCGGCCCAGAAACCTTCCGGCCGCGCGCCGATCGGCGTCGAGCACACGAGACCTGTGTTCTCGTGCCAGCCCGCCATAAGGTGAGCCACGTAGTCCTTCGGCATCAGCACGTTGGAATCGGCGAGGATCACCCAGTCGTGCCGGGCGGCCTTCCAGCCCTTCACGCAGTTGTTGAGCTTCGGATTGGCGCTGATCCGGTCGTCGCCGGTCAGGATGCGCGTGGGAATGCCGGGATTTGCGGCCATCGCCTTGCGCATCTCGGCAACAACCGGATCGCGCGGATCGACGACGCAAAAGATCAGCTCGTAGTCGGGCCAGTCGAGCGCGAAGGCGTGCGCGAGCGTCTCGACGGCGAACGGTTCGATGCCGCGGGCGGGCACGACGATCGAGACCGGCGGCCGTTCCTTGACCAACGGAGCCGGTTTCCCGCTTCGCACCATTCGCCAGCCGGCGATGATGATGCTGAGAAGATTGACCAAGACGAGGATTGCGGCCGCAGCGGCAAACGCGATGATCATGCACTGTTCCTTGCTCGCATCGCCGCTTCACGACGAATCCGCCGCAGCAGCTTTGCGATCCAGCAACATCATTGTCATATGACACGCGGATGACAGGCGGGCGCCCTAGCGAGGTTCGCCGGGGTGCGAGAGGTTTGAAAAGCCGGCCCTCGACACTGGCGGCCAGCCTCTTCGTTTGTCGATTTCGGGCATGGGACGGCTGAAAACGGCCCTGATTGCATTGGTCGACCCGTCATTCGATTTGACCATCATCAGCATATGGAGCTGTTCGTCTTTGCGGACAAATCCGAGGTCGAAGGGGGCGTTGCTGTAGACGGCGGATGTTTTGTCTCGCCATTGGCCAGCTCCGGCAGCAAGCAGCATATGTCCGCGGCGATCGGCCTGCATGACGGCCGACCAGCCGTTGTTGGCCGTTACCGTCAGAATCTCCCCGTGCCTGACGATGGCGATGAGGCAGGCTTCACATCGGCCGGCATTTGAATCCACCTGCTGCCACCGCCCGTGAAATACGGGCTCGTCAGCATATGCGGTGACGGCGGGTAGCGTTGCAGCCGCAACGATCAGCACCGATTGCAACAGCCGGTTCATGCACGCCCTCCGTTTTTCCTGTTAATCCCTCAATCTCAACTCATCCGTCTGCATCTGCAGGAAATCCAGCGTCGACAGGAAGCTCATGCCGAGCAGGCTTTGGTCGAGCTTGCCCTCTTCAGCGACCATGGCCTTGATGTCGTTGCGGACGATCGGGCCGATCGATACTTCTGCGAGGGTAACGGGCGCCGCGCGGGATTCGCCGTTGGCGGTCGAGACCATCTGGGTATAGGCGAGGCTGGCTGGGTTGAGGCCAAGCGTTTCGGCATCCTCAAAGGACAGCGCAATGCGGCTGGCACCCGTGTCGACCAGCATCCGGACGGTGGCGCCGTTGACGGTGACCGGCGTTTCGAAATGGCCGTTCAAAACCTTGTGCAGCACGACTTCCTGAATGCCTTCATTGTCGGTGAAAACGGCAGCGCGGCCGGGGACGAGGCCTGCGGCCAGCCGGTTGCCGAAGGACTGCAGGTCGGTGCGATAGAGATAGCCCGACACGAGAACGAGAATGATCAGCACCCAGATGCCGAACTGGCGCAGGCTCTGGCCGATGTGACGGCGGCTGTGCACGATGCCGCTGGCGAACATCGCAGCGATGGCGCCCAGCATGACGAGGCGGCCGAAATCGTCATTGACGATGCCGAGGGTGCGGCCGCTGTCGTGATTGAGGATAAGAAAGACAAGGCCGGCGGCAAGGATGCCCAGAAGAATGGTCAGCCTGGTCATTCGCCGCCCACTCTTTCGCGCGCCATGCGGGTGCGGCGCGTTTCGCGGCGCGGTTTACGCTCGACTGTTTCCAGCCGCGCCGGCAGGCTATCCATGATGTCGCGGCGCTCCTCCGACGTGTAGAGCGTCCAGGCGCCGATCTCGTCGCGCGTGCGGCCGCAGCCGAAGCAATATCCGGTTTTCATGTCGATCGAACAGACGAGAATACAGGGTGTTTCCATAGAGGCGCGACAATCCGGCAAGCAGTGGTTCAGACTTATATCGTCGTTTCAAATAGCTAGCGCAAGGGCGGCGAAAACGGCGATTTCGGTCAACTGTTGTGTGGCGCCGATTGTGTCGCCGGTATGGCCGCCGATCTTGCCGTTGACGATTGCGCTGAAGGTCGGGACCGTTGCTGCAAAGGCTGAGATTGCCAAAACGGCGGCAAGCAGCGATGCGCCTGACCAAAGCAGCAGAAGGGCTGCCGACACGACTCCGAAAACAAGCGCAAAGGTGACTGCCGAGGCCTGCGGTTCGCCGGCAGACGCGGCGACGCCATCCTGGCGGGCAGGGGGCAGCTTCGACCAGTGCCAGACCATTGCCGTGCGGCTGAGCGTGGCTGCCGCAAGCACCAGCAATCCAGCGCCCGTCGGCGACACCAGCGGCAGGACGGCTGCAAGTGCGGAAACCCTGAGGCCGAAAGACAGAATGAGGGCAACTGCGCCATAGGAGCCGATGCGGCTGTCCTTCATGATAACAAGCGCCTTTTCCTTGGTCTTGCCGCCACCCAGCCCGTCCGCGGTGTCGCTGAGACCGTCTTCGTGCAAGGCGCCGGTGAGCAGCGCCTGGACCGCCACGGCGACGAACGCAGTGAACAGCGGTGAGACCTGAAGGGCGGTGAACACCGAGACGATGGCGCCGGCCGGTAGCACGATCAACAGCCCGGCTAGCGGAAAGGCACGCACGGCGCGGCTGAGACGGCCGTCGAAATTGACGAAATGGCGCTGTGGCATGTGGATGCGGCTGAGGAACGCGACCGAGCGTGCCACGTCATCGATGAAATCGCGGATGTCGAACATCTGGTGTATCCCCCATGCCGATCCGCCCCCGCGAATCAGTGTTTTCATGGCGATCATGCGACGGCGACACGAACCGGCGCAAATGCCGTTGCCGGATTTGTCGCCGCGCTTTATGAGGAAGCACCCTTGCGAGGCCTGGCTTCGCTGGCGACGATACAAAAGAGACGACACAAGGATTTGCACTATGAGCGCCAGCGGCCTGCCGTTCGACGATTTCCGTGAATTGCTGCGTAACCTGCCGGGCCCCGACAGCGCCGCTTTGGTGGCAGCGCGCGAGCGCGACGCACAACTGACGAAGCCGCCGGGCGCGCTTGGCCGCCTTGAGGAGATCGCCTTCTGGCTGGCGGCCTGGACGGGCAGGGCGCCCGCCGTCAACCGGCCGCTGGTGGCGATCTTTGCCGGCAATCACGGCGTCACCAAACAGGGTGTCACGCCGTTTCCGCCATCGGTGACGGCGCAGATGGTCGAGAATTTCGCAGCCGGCGGCGCCGCCATCAACCAAATCTGCGTCAGCCATGATCTTGGCCTGAAAGTATTCGATCTGGCGCTCGACTATCCGACCGCCGATATCACCGAAGAGGCGGCCCTGTCGGAGCGCGATTGTGCCGCCACCATGGCCTTCGGCATGGAGGCGGTTGCCGGCGGCACGGATCTTTTGTGCATCGGCGAAATGGGCATCGGCAACACGACGATCGCCGCCGCAATCAACCTGGCGCTCTATGGCGGAACTGCGCAAGACTGGGTCGGTCCCGGCACCGGATCGCAGGGCGAGGTTCTGGCCCGCAAGATCGCTGCCGTCGAAAAGGCAGTGACGCTGCATAGCGACCATCTCTCCGATCCTTTCGAGGTTCTGCGCCGCCTCGGCGGCCGCGAGATCGCCGCGATGGCGGGTGCGATCCTGGCAGCGCGCATGCAAAAAATCCCCGTGATCATCGATGGCTACGTTGCGACAACGGCCGCCGCGATCCTCAAGGCCGCCAATCCGGCAGCGCTCGATCATTGCCTGATCGGTCATGTCTCGGCAGAGCCCGGCCACATGAAGGCGATCGAGATGCTCGGCAAGACGCCGCTTTTGGCACTCGGCATGCGACTTGGCGAAGGCACGGGGGCAGCACTCGCCGCCGGTATCGTCAAGGCGGCGGCGGCGTGCCATACGGGCATGGCGACGTTCGCGCAGGCCGGCGTCAGCAACAAGAGCTGACCGCCGTCCTCTTGCTGTCGGGCTAGCAAGGCGCGTGCATTCCAGTCTCGCAAAGATGCGTGCCCAAAAGGCGATCTTTTGCCGATACCGTTATACCAAGTCTCGATGATAGGAACCTATAGGATGGCTTATGGCCGATCTCCGGCTAGGCGCGATGCGCAGGGCGATGCTTGCGCATCGGACAAGTATCGCAACAACGCCGGAGACCGGCCATAAGCCACCTTCGGCCGGCTTCTCGGGCTTTCTGGCGTCGTCGAGGTCCTTGACCGATGCGCAAGCATCGCTCTGCGGACCTCTCCTAGCCAGTAAGCCCGATCGAGCCGGTCCTATAGGTTCCTATCATCGAGACTTGGTATCAGTTGCGGGCCTTGCCAGCCTCAGAGCGTAATGCCGGGGCTTGATAGGCCGTGGCTTCTCCCCTATTGCGAAGCGGCGATCCATTTGATGATTGCGCGCCCGTGTTCACGGCGCATTCAGGCTGATGTCAGTATCGCGTGTTCCTTGCGGCATTTTGCAGAGTACGGAGCGAGCATGTATCTGAACGGGGACTATCGTCGAATGACCAGCGGGAAGCCGGTGAAAAAGCTGACGGGGATCCGGCATTTCTTTGCGGCCGCGACCTATTCTTTTGGCGGCGCCAAGCGGCTGCTTGGCGAAGCGGCTTTTCGCCATGAACTCGGCGCGTTTGTTGTTGCGATGATCGCGTTTGCCATTACTGGCGCAACCTTCTTCCAATATGTAGCGGCGTTCGTGCTGTTTCTGTTGATGATCGCATTCGAGGCGCTGAACACGGCGATCGAGGAAATTGTCGATCGCGTTTCGCCGGAAATTTCCGAGATGGGCAAGAATGCCAAGGATCTCGGCTCGCTCGCCTGCCTGTGCATGATCCTCGCCAATGGCGGCTATGTCGCCTATGTCGTGATTTTCTCGCATTTTTTCAGCGTTTGACGCCTGAAGCCGACAGGCTGCAACTATAATCCCTCCGGGTTCGTCAAATTTATGTGAGCGGATTCCGGTTGTCCCGGCGTCATTAAAACTTGACGCGAAACATCATGATTATATACCGGGTCCGCCGGACAGGATGGTCCGCAGACAATTCGGAGAGGTTTCCATGACAATTTCCTTCACAGGTTCAGCAGGCGCTCTGGCGTTCGCTGCCCTTTTCGCCAGCACAGGTGCGACCGTTGCCCTGGCTCAGGAAGATATCGGCATCGTCGTCTATAACGCCCAGCACGAGAGCCTCGGCGTCGCCTGGGCCGAAGCCTTCACCAAGGAAACCGGCATCAAGGTGACGCTGCGCAAGGGCAGCGACATGGAATTCGCCAACCAGATCGTCCAGGAAGGGGCCGCCTCGCCGGCCGATGTGTTCCTGACGGAAAATTCACCGGCCATGTCGCTGGTCGATGGCGCCGGGCTGTTCGAACCGGTCGCCGCCGATACGCTGGCACAGGTGCCCGAAAATTTCCGCCCGTCGAACGGGCATTGGATCGGCGTTGCCGCGCGCTCGACCGTGTTTGCCTATGACAAGACCAAGCTGACCGGGGACAAGCTGCCGAAGTCGATGCTCGATCTGGCCGATCCGAGCTGGAAGGGCCGCTGGGCCGCTTCGCCGTCGGGCGCCGACTTCCAGGCGATCGTCAGCGCACTCCTCTCTCTGAAGGGGGAAGAGGCGACGGCATCCTGGCTGAAGTCGATGAAGGAAAATTTCACCGCCTACAAGGGCAACTCGACCGCGATGAAGGCCGTCAATGCCGGTGAAGTCGAAGGTGCGGTGATCTATCACTACTACTATTTCGGCGATCAGGCGAAGACCGGCGAGAACAGCAAGAATGTCGCGCTGCACTTCTTCAAGAACGAAGATCCGGGCGCGTTCGTCAGCATTTCCGGTGGCGGCGTGCTTGCTTCCAGCCAGCACAAGGAAAATGCCCAGAAGTTCCTGGCCTGGCTGACCGGCAAGGGCGGACAGGCTGTCCTGCGTGATGGCACCTCGTTCGAATATGCCGTCGGCAACGGAGAGGCTTCCAACAAAGCCCTTCCGGCGTTGAGCGACCTGCAATATCCGAAGGTCGATCCGGCAACACTCAACAGCGCAAAAGTCACAGACCTGATGACGGCAGCCGGTCTGCTGTGATAGGCAGAGTTTAAACCTGAACGGAACGCTCCGGTTAGGTACCGTAATTCCGGACTACCGGTGACATTCGCAGCCGCTCGATTTGAGCTGTTGCGAATGTCGTTTTGGTTTGAAAGCAGAGATTTTGAACGCCACCGCGTTTACAGCCCAATCCGCTTCCGCGCTGCAGCGGTTGATTGCCGCCGCCAGAGGACGCTCCAGGGTTCCTTATCTCTGGGTCACGATCACTGCTGCTTTCGTGTCGCTCGTCAGCCTGATGCCGCTTGGTTTCATTGCCTGGATCACGGTCCAGACCGGCTGGGAAACCGCCTCGAAGCTGATCTTCCGTGGCCGCGTCGGCGAACTGCTGATCAATACCGCACTTTTGGAACTCTGCACGCTGCCGCTGACGATCGCGCTGTCCGTCGCGCTCGCGTGGCTGACGGAACGTACCGATCTGCCCGGCGCGCGGCTCTGGTCCTTGCTGGCCGTGGCGCCGCTGGCCGTTCCGGCCTTCGTGCACAGCTATGCCTGGATCAGCCTGGTTCCCGGGCTGCATGGTCTTTCCGGCGGCGTTCTGGTGTCCGTGCTGGCCTATTTTCCGTTTCTCTACCTGCCCGTGGCGGCACAGTTGCGCCGTCTCGATCCGGCGATCGAGGATGCGGCGGCCTCGCTTGGCCTTGATCCGTGGCAGGTGTTCTTCCGCGCCGTGCTGCCACAGTTGCGGCTGGCGATCTGTGGCGGTTCGCTCCTGGTCGGGCTGCATCTGCTCGCCGAATACGGGCTCTATGTGATGATCCGTTTCGACACGTTCTCGACGGCGATCGTCGACCAGTTCCAGTCGGCGTTCAATGGTCCGGCGGCGAACATGCTGGCCGGCGTGCTGGTTTCATGCTGCCTGCTGCTGTTGCTCATCGAAGCGGTCTTGCGCGGTGGCGAGCGCTATGCCCGGGTGGGCTCTGGCGCGGCGCGCCCGGCCGAGCGCCGCAGGCTCGGTAGGATGCTTTTCCCGGCGCTGGCGCTCAATGCCGTGACGGTGGCACTGGCGATCGGCGTGCCGTTCGTCACCCTGACGCGCTGGCTTTATATCGGCGGCACGGACATCTGGCGGATCGATGTAGTCGGCGGCGCGTTCGGCCAGACGATCCTCCTCGCACTCGCCGGTGGCGTCCTGGCGACGATTGCGGCGGCACCGATGGCCTGGCTGTCGGTGCGCGCGCCCGGCCGGCTGCAAAGGGTTCTCGAAGCCTGCCACTATTATGTCGGTTCGCTGCCCGGCGTGGTGGTGGCACTGGCGCTGGTGACGGTCACCGTGCGGCTGGTGCTGCCGCTCTACCAGACCTTCGCGACGCTGTTCCTCGCCTACATCATGCTGTTTCTGCCCCGCGCCATGGTGGGCTTGCGCACCAGCATCGCGCAGGCGCCGGTCGAACTCGAGCGTGCCGCCATGGCGCTTGGCCGCACACCGTTCCAGGCGGTGCGCCAGACGACGATGCGGCTGGCGGCGCCGGGCATTGCGGCAAGCACGGCGCTGGTGGCGCTTGGCATTACCAACGAATTGACGGCGACCTTGATGCTGTCTCCGACCGGCGTCGACACGCTGGCGACAAAATTCTGGGCGCTGACCAGCGAGATCGATTATGTCGCGGCAGCACCCTATGCGGTGATGATGGTGCTCTTGTCGCTGCCGCTCACCTTTCTTCTCTACGTGCAATCCAGACGGGCAACCGGACAATGACGTTTCTGACACTCGATGCCATCAGCAAATCCTACGGCCCGACCGTGGCGCTCGACGCCATCGGCATGAGCATAGAGGCGGGCGGGCGCACGGCGATCGTCGGGCCTTCCGGGTCCGGCAAAACCACGCTGTTGCGTATTATCGCCGGTTTCGAGACGCCGGACAGCGGTTCGCTGGTGCTCGGCGATAGGACGCTTGCGAGCAACGATGTGCTTGTTCCGGCACATCGGCGCGGCATCGGCATCGTTTCGCAGGACGGCGCGTTGTTTCCGCACCTAACCGTCGCCGACAATATCGGCTTCGGATTGGCCAAGCACGCTCCCGGTCGCGATCAGCGGATCGCCGAACTGATGGAGATGGTCGAACTTGACGGGGTCATGGCGGCGCGGCGGCCCCACCAGCTCTCCGGCGGCCAGCAGCAGCGCGTGGCGCTGGCCCGTGCTCTGGCTCTCAAGCCACGGCTGATGCTCCTCGACGAACCGTTTTCGGCGCTGGACACCGGCTTGCGCGACACCTTGCGGCGGTCGGTTGCCCGTGTTCTGCGTGCCGCCGGCACCACCGCGATCCTGGTGACGCACGATCAGGCGGAGGCTCTGTCGTTCGCCGACCAGCTGGCTGTGCTGCGCCAAGGCCGGCTGGTCCAGTTCGGACCGCCGCGCACGCTCTACGGAAAGCCCAGGGATCGCGAGACGGCGACTTTCCTCGGGGAAGCCATCCTGCTCGATGCCGATATCGCTTCAGGCCGGGCGCAATGCGCTTTGGGGTCGCTGACGGTCGACGCCGGTCTGAAGGCCGGGCAGGCGACCGTCATGCTGCGCCCCGAGCAGATACGGCTGAAAACGGCGGCTGCCGGGACCAGGATCGAGGGACCGTTCGGACGCGTCGATGATGTGGAATTCGGCGGCGGCAACTGCATGGTTCTTGTGAGGCTCGATCGCAGCGACCGGGCGATGCCGGATTTCCTGTCGATCAAATGTGTCGGCGCCGACATTCCCGAGCCGGGCGATCTGGTGGGGATCAGCGTTTACGGCACGGCACATGTGCTGCCCGACTAATACCAAGGATTAGAACCCATAGGATCGGCTCCTGACATCGTCCCTTGGTGCAAGGCGGTTAAGCAAAACTCTTTCGGCGGCGCTCGACCGCAGGGGCATCTTCGACGGCGGGAATGCTTTGCAGCACGCGCTTTGACGGCAGGATGGCGATGGCTTCGGTTCCCTCGCGCAATTTCGAACGCAGGATGAACTCGCCATTGTGCTTGGCCAGGATCGCCTGAACGATGGGCAGCCCGAGCCCGGTTCCCTGTTCGGCACTCTTGATGGCGATCGAGCCCTGACCGAACGCGGAAAGGACAACTGGAATTTCCTCTTCAGGAATGCCCGGTCCGTTGTCCTTGATGGAAAGATACTGACCACCGCCGGCGGTCCAGCCGACCTTGACCGAAACCTCGCCGCCGGACGGCGTGAATTTTACCGCGTTCGACAACAGATTCAGGATCACCTGCCGCATCGACTTTTCATCCACCCACACCGACGGCATGCCGTATTCGAACTGTTCGGTGATGCTGATATTCTTGGTGCGGGCCCGTAGCTGCACCATACCGATGCAATCCTCGGTGATCTCGACCAGATGGATGGCTTCTTCATTCAGATCATACTTGCCGGCCTCGATGCGCGAGAGATCGAGGATTTCGTTAATCAGATCAAGCAGGTGCTGACCGGAACGATGGATATCGCCGGTATATTCCTTGTAGATCGGATTGTTGAGCGGCCCGAGCACTTCCGTCGACATGACCTCGGAGAAGCCGAGAATGGCGTTCAGCGGCGTGCGCAACTCGTGCGACATCGAGGCGAGGAAGCGGGATTTTGCCATGTTGGCTTCCTCGGCGCGGCGGCGCGCTTCGTCGGACATCGATTTTGCCACCTCGAGCTCGGCGATCAGATCGTCCTTTTCCGATTGGACCGAGAGGATATGCACGCTGCTGCGGTGCATGCGATTGGTCATGAAGACGAGGAAAATCAAAGACGTCGAGACGATTACGGTCAGCGCGAGATAACCGGAACTTCCGGATTTCATCGTCAGGGCGCTCAGGGCAACAACCACCGGGACGAAGGTGAAGAGCAGTGCATTGCGCAGCAGGAACGTGCTCATCGCCGTGGCCGCAAGCGCGATCAGAAGCACCGCGCCCTTGTAGTAGCCGAAGTCGATTTCGCGGCAGCTGTTGCAATCCTGAACGATGAAGGCCGCCCAGCAAAAGCCGATGACGACATGGACGATCAAAAAGCGGCGGCACCAGTCGTTCACCTTGTCGGTGGGGATATCCAGCGCCTTCGCCCTGCGCGCCAGGAGAATGCCGATCGCATTGACGCACAGGGTGGTCATGCCCCAGGCGACAAGATCGATCTCTTGCGACAGGTAGACGCCGACCGCGGTGACCAGAATGATGAACAGCGGCATGGCGATTGCGCCCTGCAGCATCGTATCGACGTGAAGCCCGAGCATCTCCTTGTCGAAGCCGGACGCATTCGACGGGCCGGCCTGCAGGCGCTCGCGGGTCGTGCGCACGGCTTTCGACACAGCCGCGTTGCGGTGGCTGCGCGATTTATCGACGATGATCTTGTCGGTCGAAGTGCTTACGCCCTTACTCATGATCTCATACGTGTTAACGGAATCCATTGAAGTTTAAGGGGAAATCCTTAAGAAGTTGCTGCGATTTCCTGGTTTTTCGTCCGGTATCCCGTAGCGTGAGCCGGTGAGTAGAGGTCGCAAGGACGGCAATGAAACGCATGCTAAGGATCATTCGTGACCTTCTCCTGACGGCGCTGATCCTGCTGTTTTTCGGGCTCGTGGCGGTGCGGCTTAACGGTCCGCAGGAAGCCGCGTCCGGACGGGCACGGATTGTCGATGGCGATACGCTGGTGCTGGACGGCAGGCGCATTCGTCTTGTCGGCATCGATGCGCCGGAACTGCGGCAGGTTTGTCAGAGAGATGGCCGGGACTGGCCGTGCGGCATGGAGGCAAAGGCCTATCTATCGGGGTTGACCGGTGAAGCGAAAACCACCTGCGAGGCTGATGGCAGCGACCGGTATGGACGGCTTCTTGCCGTCTGCAGGGCGCAAAATCTTGATCTCAATGCAGCGCTGGTCAGCGCCGGCTATGCCATTGCGTTCGGGGACTATGAGGTTCAAGAGAGCGTTGCCCGGCAAAAACGGCTGGGCCTGTGGGCCGGGACCTTCGCAGCGCCACGCACCTGGCGCCAGACCCACGGCGGAATGGACGAAACGCCCCATATGCCGGACGGCTGGCTGGAGAAGGCGGTTTCGCGGATCGGCAACGGGATTGAGACCGTGGTGTCAAGGGTATGGAATGACTGACGGGCAGGCGGATGGGCTGGAGGACTTGCGTGCGGCGATCGCTGCCTGCCGCATCTGTCGTGACGCGCCGGCGCGTGGTCCAGACGACCGGTTGCCGCACGAGCCGCGCCCCGTCGCGGTGATTTCGGCCACGGCGCGGATTTTGATTTCCGGTCAGGCGCCCGGGCTTCGCGTCCACGAAAGCGGTCTGCCGTTCAATGACGCGTCCGGCGACCGGCTTCGTCAGTGGCTCGGCGTGACACGCGAGCAGTTCTACGATCCAGATCTCTTTGCCATCGTACCGATGGGGTTCTGTTTTCCAGGCTATGATGCGCATGGCAGCGACCTGCCGCCGCGCCGGGAATGCGCGCCGCGATGGCGGCAAAAGGTGATGGATGCCATGCCGCAGATCGAACTTGTGCTGGCCATTGGCCAATATGCGCAAGCCTGGCATCTGGGCAACCGGCGGGCAGCGACAATGACGGAAACGGTGCAGGGCTGGCGCGCGCATCTGGGCGCCAACGCAGGACCGCCGGTGCTCGCTCTGCCGCATCCAAGCTGGCGCAATACCGGCTGGCTGAAGAAAAACCCATGGTTTTCGGCCGATGTCCTGCCTGTACTGCAAGAACGTGTAACAAAATTGATTTCCTGAAACAATTTTCTTTCATTTGGCTGATTTCACGGTATGTAGAGAATATTATTCGAAGGGGGCACTCCATGGACCGTCTTGACCGCAAAATCCTGCGCCTGCTGCAGGAGGATTCCACACTCGCCGTTGCCGACCTGGCTAAAAAGGTTGGTCTTTCCACGACACCGTGCTGGCGCCGCATCCAGAAGATGGAAGAGGACGGCGTGATCCGCGGCCGCGTGGCGCTGCTCGATCCGGCAAAGGTCAACACCAAGGTGACGGTGTTCGTGTCGATCCGCACCAACACCCATTCGATCGAATGGCTAAAGCGCTTTTCCGAGGTGGTTGCCGAGTTTCCTGAGGTGGTCGAATTCTATCGCATGAGCGGCGATGTCGACTATCTGCTGCGTGTCGTGGTGCCCGATATCGCCGCCTATGACGCCTTCTACAAGCGGTTGATCACCAAGATCGAAATCCGCGACGTCTCGTCGGTCTTTGCTATGGAACAGATCAAATACACGACGCAGCTGCCGCTCGACTACATGGTGATCGACCAGGCGAAGTCCAGCGAAGACTGATCATGCGCTCGGAGGCTGTAATCCCAGCTTCCTTAAAACGGCGCTGCTCGTGAGTTCGCGGACAGCGTCCTTGCCGATCCACCGGGCGGCACGGTCCTGCCGTGCAGCCAGTGCCTGCGCCATCGACAGCGCAGGACCATGGCAGCGGGCGCTGCGCTTGCCTGTCTGGCGCAGTGCCCAGTTCACCGCCTTCTTCACGAAATTGCGGTCATCGCCGGCATGGGCCTCGACCAGCGGCAACCAGGCGAGGATGGTCTCGTCCGGTTCCTTTTTCAGGTGAACGGCGCTCACGGCGATCATGCTGAAAGCCATCCGCCGGACAAATTCCCGTTGATCGGCGGCAAATTCCGGGATCAGGGGCGTATCCAGCCTGGCGTTGACAAACAGGTCGGCGACGCCGTCGACGAGTTCCCAGGAGTTGAGGTCACCTGCCCATTGCCTGGCTGTTTCAAGCGTCAGCTTTTGCGGTTCGGCCGTCAATGCCGCAAGCAACCGGGCTTCGCGAATGCCGCTTGCCCAAAGGGCGAGGGCGCGGTCGTGGTCGCGTTTTATCAGCCGGGCAATCCGCTTGAGATCCGGATTGGAAATCCCGAGTGCAGCCGCCGTCTCGATGCCGAACCGCGCCATGCCGGCGATGTTCTTCTCCATCCGCAGGGTTTTCAGGTGCGCGATCACGGCATCTGCGGGCGACGATGGCGCGAGCATTATTTTTCCAGCCGCGACAAAAGCGACGAGGTGTCCCAGCGAGCGCCACCCTGCGCCTGCACATCGGCGTAGAACTGATCGACAAGGGCCGTGACCGGCAGCTTGGCGCCGTTGCTGCGGGCTTCGGTGAGCAGGATGTCGAGGTCCTTGCGCATCCAGTCGACGGCGAAGCCGAAATCGTATTTGCCTGCATTCATCGTCTTGTGGCGGTTTTCCATCTGCCAGGAACCGGCGGCGCCCTTGGAAATCACCTCGATGACCTTCTCGATATCGAGACCCGCCTTCTTGCCGAAATGGATGCCTTCGGCGAGCCCCTGAACGAGGCCGGCGATGCAGATCTGGTTGACCATCTTGGTCAGCTGGCCGGAACCGGCAGGCCCCATCAGGCCGACCATGCGGGCATAGGCGTCGATCACCGGCCTGGCGCGCTCGAACACCTGCGGATCGCCACCGCACATCACGGTCAGCACGCCGTTTTCAGCGCCCGCCTGGCCGCCGGAAACCGGGGCGTCGATGAAATGGGCGCCGCGGGCGGTCGCTGCGGCATCAAGTTCACGGGCGACTTCGGCCGAGGYCGTGGTGTTGTCGATGAAAACGGCGCCGGTCTTCAGCGTTTCGAAAGCGCCGTCCTTGCCTGTCGTCACCGCGCGCAGGTCATCGTCATTGCCGACGCAGCAGAACACGAAGTCGGCGCCATCGGCTGCCTCAGCCGGCGTCGCTGCTGCGCGTCCGCCGAACTCGGCCGCCCATTTTTCGGCCTTTGCAACCGTGCGGTTATAGACCGTCAAGTCGTGGCCGCCACGATTCTTGAGGTGACCGGCCATGGGATAGCCCATGACGCCGAGACCGATGAAAGCGACTTTTGCCATTGCGAATGCTCCTGTACCGCGTATTGCCCGAGACTTACTGCATAATTCCCGAAATCGGAATGGATTTAAGGAATTATGCCGTAAGTTTGACGTGCTGCGGCGGACCTTTGCACCTCACGAATAACGCGCGGCGCTGTCGTGGTAATGCGCAACGGCGGACGCCGCCTGTGCGGCCGCATTTCAGGACTATATGCGCGATGGCAATCAGGATGCCGGGACGAAGGAGCCAAGGGTGACGTAGGCGGCTGCGCCAGCAGCAATGGCCGCAAACGTCGCCAAGGTGAGTGTCGTCGCGTAGGGGCCCTTGCCGCCAGCCGTGAAGGCCAGCACGACTTTGGTCATGAGATTGACCACGACCGCGATCAGGATCGCCGCGACGGCGGTGGCAATATCGACCGATGTCCCCGTCAGGCGTGCCGTCGACAGCGTGATGGCGTCGAGATCCATCAGGCCCGATACGGCGGCGACCGCAAAGAGCATGGTCTGGCCGATCCTGTCGACCAGAACCTTTGACACCACGATGACCGCGCCAAGCAGGGCGCCGAAACGCAGCACTTCTCCAAGTTTGAACGGGTTTTTGAGCCGAAGATCCGGCGCACTTTGCTTGCCGTTATCCCAGCGGACGATCAAAAAGCTTGCGGCCAGCATCACCAGCACAGCCGGTACCAGCGCAATCGCCAGCGGTATCAGGAGGACGGGCGCGAGGGCTGCGCCGATGACGAGGACGCGGAGAAGCGACAGCGCCCCGGCGATCGTGGCGCCGGAGGCCAGTTGCCGGGCGCTATCAGGCGCATCGGCCGCGAAGCGGGCAAAGGAGAGCGTCAGCGCCGTCGAGGAAGCCAGTCCGCCGGCGGCACCGGCAAACAGGATGCCGCGGCTGGGCCCGGCAACCCGGATGGCGACATACCCGGCAAAGGAGATGGCGGCGATCGTGACGGTCAACAGCCACAGAGTAAATGGATTGAGGGCGTCCCAGGGATCGATGGTCTCGTTCGGGAGCAGCGGCAAAGCGACGAGCGTCATGGCCAGAAAAACGAGGGCGGCCCTGATTTCCAGCCAGGTCAATTGTTTCAGAAAACCGTGGAGACTGCGTTTGGCTAATAGCAATGCCGTGGTGACGACCCCGCCGGCTGCCGCGGCCCGCACGTCGCCAACGATCGCTACCGCGCCAAGCGCGAAGACGATGAAGGCCGCAATGACGGTGGTGACGCCGTAATCTTCGTCTGCCTTCGATTCTCGTAGCTTGAAGACGACGAAGGCGGCGCCGAAGAGGAGCAGCAGCACTGCGGGCAGGGTGGGGCCGGCTTCTGTTTGAAGGTAGCCGGCAAGGCCGCCGAGAAAGCCCGAAAGGCCGAATGTGCGGATGCCGGCGGTCCTGCCGCCCGACGGCACGTCGCGGTCCTGCCAACCTCTCTCGCAGCCAACGAGCAGGCCGATGGCGAGCGCCACGCCGAGGCGCTGGAAGACTTCGACAATTTCCATTCGCGAATGATAGGGCCTGGGCGCGCAAGCGCAAGCGCCGTCCCGGCGCCGGCTCGGCTTTGAATGCGGGAGAATAATTTTCCGCTGGCGGAAAGTTTGCCGGCCGGCTTTTCCGGTATCCCGCCAGTTTTTAATATTTATATAGTATATAGTTTTTGTAGATTGCATCACTCTTGATGGCAGTGGCGCCATGGTCGCGCGCCGGCCAAACATCGAGAGGGATCCATCATGTTCACACGCCGACAGACACTATCGCTTTTCGGGACTGCCGCGCTTGCGGCGACGCTGCCTGGACTTGCCCGTGCCGCATCCGAACCACCCAAGGAATTGCGCCTCGGCTGGCAGAAGGGCGGCGTCCTGGCGCTGGCCAAGGCAACAGGCGCGCTGGAAAAGCGCTTTGCCGATCGCGGCATCTCGATTACCTGGGCGGAATTTTCCTCCGGCCCGCCGCTGCTCGAGGCGCTTGGCGCCGGCGCCATCGATTTCGGCCCGACCGGCGATGTGCCGCCGCTGTTTGCCCAGGCGGCAGGCGGCAACCTCATCTATGCCGGCACTTACAAAGGCTCTTCGGCGGGCTCGGCCATTCTGGTGCACAAGGATTCTCCGATCCGGTCGGTGGCCGACCTCAAGGGCAAGCGGGTTGCCTTCAAGCGCGGATCGAGCGCCCATAATTTTACCGTCAAGGCGCTGCGCAAGGCCGGGCTCGGTATCACCGACATCGAGGCCGCAGACCTTTCGCCGTCGGATGCAGCCGCAGCTTTTGCCAGCAATCAGGTCGACGCATGGTCGATCTGGGATCCCTATTTTGCCGTCGCCGAGAAGGATCCGGGCACGCGTGTCCTGACCACGGCGGAAGGGATCGTCGACTCCTGGAGCTACTTCCTCAGCAATGGCGACTTTACCGCAGCGCATGGCGACGTGCTGGGTGAAATCCTTGACGAACTGGCAAAGGTGGGGGCCGCCGCGCAAGACGATCTCGACGGTACCGTGGCAGCGCTGTCGAAGATCACCGGCGTGCCGAAAGACATCCAGCGGATTGCCCTGACGCGCGAAGGCTTCAGCCTTGCCGATATCTCAACGCTCGGGCCGGACGCGCTCGCCTATCAGCAGGCGCTGGCCGACGAGTTCTTCCAGCTGCAGATCATCCCGAAACAATTGACGGTCAGCGACATCGTATGGAAGGGCCGGGCGAGCTGAGGGGCGTCATCAGCAATAGACCAGGAAGTGGTGCTTGAGCGCCGTCAGACTGCTGACAAACTACAGCCTGTACAGATTTGCGGCTCTCATTGGGGCGCTACTGATCGCTTTTCCTTGCGGCGGGCATCCAGTCGGCTCAATCATTTGAATTGAAATAGTCTTTTGACCCGGCGAACGTCGGGTCACTGGATCCCCGCCACAAGGGCGAGGATGACGGGGGTTGGGAGCGCCACTCTACCAGAAGGAGAATCCGCAGGGTTTATCAACGGTCCCGCGGCGCTCAAGAGCGTCGGTGCCACAAACTACTGACAAACCCTGAAAAGGGTGGTTTGACAAAGCGGACATCCCATTCTCCGTCATCCTCTCCCCTGTGGCGGGGATCCAGCGACCCGACGTCCGTCGGGTCTAGAGACCATTTCAGCTCAAGGACTTGAGCTGGCTGGATGCCCGCCACAAGAGCGAGCATGAGGGCGGAAATTAGGTGGCTGAAATGATCAACAAAGATCAAATGAGAACCGCAAATCTGTAAGATTACGGTTTGTCAGCGGCCCGACGGCGCCTCAGCGCCGTTATCAGCGCAGTTTTGCAATCACCAGATGACCGGAGATCGGCTCGCCCTCTTCCTTGCGCACGGTGATATCCGTCAGTTCGACAAGGTCGAAGCCGATCGCATCGAGCCGCTCGCGGACATAGGTTTCGGCGTGGGCGAAGCGCTGGTTCGGGCCGACCATGAACGGGCGTCCGGCAAAGGTCTCTGCGGGCAGCGTCTCGCTCGAGAAGATGAACAGGCCGCCGGCATTCATGTTTTCGGCAACGCCGAAAAACAGGGCTTCGAGCGCGCCGAGATAGGGCAGCACGTCGGTCGCGGTGATGAGATCGAAGGGCTCGTCGTCATTGTCTTCGAGGAAATCGACGACTTCGGCAACGTAGAGCGTCTCGTAGACGTCCTTTTCATGGGCGATCCCGACCATGTTTTCCGACAGGTCGATGCCGGTGATGTCGCCGGCCATGTCGCGCAGCGCGCCGCCGGTCAGGCCCGTGCCGCAGCCAAGATCAAGCACGCGGGCAAAGGGGCCGAGGTTTAGCGCCTGCAGGCGCTGACGCACCAGCATCGGCACGTGATAGTCGAGCTGTTCGACAAGCACGTCCTCGAACACGTCGGCGTGCTGATCGAAGAGAGTGGCGACATAGGCGTCCGGCGCCTTGTCGGGTGTCTCGCCGCGGCCCATCGAGGCGATGCGGACGGCAGCGCCGCCGTGATCGTCGGGATCGATCGCCAGAACTTCCTGATAGGCTTTGACAGCCGCCTCGACGTCGCCGGATTTCTCCAGGGCGAGCGCGCGGTTATAGGCTTCGGCGAGGGCTTCTTCATCGATCTTCTGCATGGCGGCGTCTTTACGGCGCGGGCAGCCGTTTGGCAATGCGAAAACCCGCGTTAGCAGGCGCTTGCGCCCGGAAAATCATTTATCACGGTGTCAATTGGGCGCATGATGGGCAAAACAACAAAAATCCGGGAGGAAATGATCATGGCCGCGGAATTCAGTCCGATTGGTCTGCTCAAGGAAGAGGCCGAAGCCAAAAGCCCGCCTTTGCCGGCAACGCCTGCGGAGACGATCACGGCGCTCGTCCATTATTATCGCGGCGAAATAGGCCGGATGGCGGGCTGGCGGGACCGTATCGATCGCACGTCGAACTGGGCGATCACCGTGGTGGCGGCTTTGCTTTCGGTTTCGCTATCGACCCCGGCTTCGCATCATGGCGTGCTGCTCTTTGCCATGCTGCTGATCACGCTACTATTGTTCATCGAGGCGCGGCGATACCGGTTCTTCGATGTGTACCGCGCCCGCGTTCGCCGGATGGAGCGCGGTTATTTTGCCCAGATTCTGGCTCCGCAAGCGCCCTTCAAGCCGAATTGGGCAGCCCCGATTGCCGACAGCCTGCGCCGTCCGGCGTTTCTGATGAGCTATCGCGAGGCGGTTTGCCGACGGTTGCGGCGCAACTACTGCTGGATGTACCTCATTCTGCTTCTGGCCTGGGCCTTGAAGATATCATCGCCGGTGCTGCAATCGGATGGCAGCGAGACCCGGCATGTGCACTCGCTCAGCGACGTGGCGGCGAATGCGGCACTCGGCCCCGTAACCGGCTGGCTGGTCATCGGTCTGGTGATCGTCTTCTACGGGCTCATGGCCTATGCAGCACTTCACAAGGAGCCGGGCGAGGGCGAACTGGCGCATGGCGAGGTTCACGTCTGATCGGTGAGACAGGTGCGCTGATGGCATGTGCAGGATTTCTTGATTGTGATCTGCGCCTGCTGCTGGTTTTATCGCGCCTTCATTGACATGAGGGAGACGACGATGACGGATCAGAAGGTTGCAATCATCACGGCGGGCGGGTCGGGCATGGGAGCCGTTTCGGCCCGCCGGCTGGCGGCGGAAGGATATCGCGTCGCGATTCTGTCCTCGTCCGGCAAGGGCGAGGCATTGGCCAAGGAGCTTGGCGGTATCGGCGTGACCGGGTCGAACCAGTCGAATGACGACCTGAAGCGGCTGGTGGACGCGGCCTACGGCAAATGGGGCCGGGTGGATGCGCTGGTCAATTCCGCCGGTCACGGACCGCGCGCCGCCGTCCTCGATCTCAGCGACGACGACTGGCACAAGGGCATGGACGTCTATTTCCTTAATGTCGTGCGCCCGACGCGGCTGGTGACGCCGATCATGCTGGAGCAGAAATCCGGCAGCATCGTCAATATCTCGACCTATGCGACCTTCGAGCCGGACCCGCTGTTTCCGACATCCGGCGTCTTCCGCTCTGGCCTTGCGGCCTTCACCAAGCTTTTTGCCGACAAATATGCTGGAGACAATATCCGCATGAACAATGTTCTGCCGGGCTTCATCGACAGCCTGCCGGAGACCGAGGAACGGCGCCTGCGCATCCCGATGGGCCGTTATGGCACGTCGGAAGAAGTGGCCGAACTGGTGGCGCTTCTGGCGACCGACCGCGGCGGCTACATCACCGGCCAGAACATCCGCATCGACGGCGGCATCACCCGGTCGGTGTAAAATCTTTTATCCGGGGCGACTTATCAGTTGATGATGAACTCGCCCTTGAGCGCCCGCCAGTCCGAAGCCGAAATCAGCTTGCGGTGGACATATCGCACCGAATGCAGGGGCCCTTCGAGCTTTTCCTGCCAGAATTTGAGAAAACTCTTCATTTCCGGAAACTCCGGCGCCAGATCGTAGTGCTGCCAGATATAGGTCTGCAGAAAGGCCGGATGATCGGGCATCCGGTAGAGGATCTGGGCCGTCGTCAGGCCATAACCCTTGAGCTGCAGTTCCAGTTCGTTTGTCATGTTGGACCTCATTTTGCTCAATGATGGTCCCTGCTATTGAAGCACCGGATTGGTTAACCGGCTATGAATATTTTACCGAAGCGGAAGAAATATTGTTCAAAAACAAGAGTTTGGCAGCGCTTTATCCCGAGTGCTGCCAAACTTGTCCCTGCCTCAGCGCTTCAGATGCCGCGTCAGGCGCAGTTCGATCCAGGCCCAGAGATTGCGCAGCATTTCGACCATGACAAGATAGAGAACCGCGGCCCAGAGATACATCTGGAAATCATAGGTGCGCGAGAAGGCGCGGCGGGTTTCGCCCATCAGGTCGAACACGGTGACGATGGCGACGATGGCCGAGCCCTTGATCATCAGGATGATTTCGTTGCCGTAGGGGCGCAGGGCCACGATCATCGCCTGCGGCAGGATGATCTTGAAGAAGGCGACGCGCTTGGGCAGGCCAAGGGCGTCCGCCCCTTCGTGCTGGCCGCGCGGCACGCTCTGGATTGCGCCACGCAGGATTTCGGCCTGGTAGGCGGCGGTGTTGAGCGTGAAGGTGAACAGCGCGCAGAACCATGCGTCCTTGAACAGCGACCACAGGCCTGCTGCCTCAAGATAAGGGCGGAAGCTGCCGAGGCCGTAATAGACAAGGAAGAGCTGGGTGATCAGCGGCGTGCCGCGGAAGAAATAGACGTAGGCATAGGCGATCCACGAAATCCACTTGATCTCGGTCATCCGGCCAAAGGCAAGCGGCAGGGAAAGAATGCCGCCGAGGACGATCGAAATGCCCACGAGGGTCAATGTCACGCCGAGGCCGGAAATGAAGCTCGGACCGTATTTGGTGAATTTTTCGGGGCTCCACGACTCAACGACGAACAGGAAGATGCCAACGGACGCAGCCAGCCAGACGCCGAGCAAGACACGGCCGACGAGACGGGACAGCGTGTAGCGCTTCAGCGCTTCCGGCGGTGGCGGCAGGGCCGGGAGCATGGTTTGGATATGGCTCATCGGACGGCCTCCGCACGTTTGGTCCAGCGTTCGAGCGCGGAAAACACCAGCGACGAGACCATCGCCAGAATGAGGAACAGCAGGCAGGCGATCGAGAAGAACTCGAACGCGTTTTTGGTGACGCGTGCGGCAACGCCGGTCTGGCGCAGGATGTCCGGCAGGCCGATGACCGAGACAAGCGCCGTATCCTTCAAAAGCGCCATCCAGAGATTGCCAAGGCCGGGCAGGGCGATGCGCACCAGCTGCGGCAGAATGATCAGCCGCATCGTCCGGCCGCGATGAAGGCCAAGCGCGTCTCCGGCTTCGTACTGTCCATGCGGAATGGCCTTGAAGGCCGACAGGAGTACTTCCGAACAATAGGCCGAGAAGACGACGCCGAGGGCGACCATGCCGGCGATGAAGGCATTGATCTCAACCGGGCCTTCGTAGCCGAGGGTTGCCATCACCCGCTGGACGACGATCTGCAGGCCGTAATAGACGATGAACAGCGTCAAAAGCTCCGGCAGCCCGCGGAAGATGGTCGTATAGATATTGGTGGCGAGGCGCAGCGATTTTTCTTGGGACTGTTTTGCCAGCGCGATGAAGAATCCGAGGAAAAGGCCGATGGGCAAGGTGCAGATTGCCAGGCTTGCCGTGATCATGAAGCCATAGGCGATCTCGTCGCCCCAGCCGGTGTCGCCGCACGAGAGCAGTGTATCCTGGGCAAAAATCCGGAAGATGCCGATCGGGCCGCACATTGGATCAACAATGCTGGCGAACCACGAGACAATGGAAGAGAGGGCAGCAAAAGCAGCCTGCATAAGTCTGATTTCCCCTGAACGGCCTTATGGCGCTTATTGTTATGGTTCGTTGTCTTGTAAGAATGGCGGAAGGGCAAGCCTTCCGCCATTGTATTTTAGAGACAGGTAACGATTATCCGCCGTAAACGTCGAAGTCGAAATACTTGTCGTTGATTTCCTTGTACTTGCCATTGGCGCGGATGGCCTTGATGGCGGCGTTGAGCTTGTCCTTCAGCGCGGTATCGCCCTTGCGGACCGCGATGCCGGCACCGATGCCGTTGATCTCCGGATCGGGCTTGAGGGCCTTCAGCAGCTTGCAGCAGGCGCCATCTGCGGTCTTCAGCCAGGACGACAGAACCACGACGTCATCGATGACGGCATCGACGCGGCCGTTGGCAACGTCAAGCTTGTACTCGTCCGGGGTCGGATAGAGCTTCAGTTCCGATTCCTTGAAGAAGGCTTCGGCATAGTTGGAGTGCGTCGTCGAGGACTGCGCACCCAGCGACTTGCCGGCAAGGCCTGCCTCGGTCGCTTCGGTGATCGGCGAATCCTTCGGAACAACAATTGCCGGTCCGGTATTGTAGTATTTGTCGGTGAAATCGACCTTTTCCATGCGCTCAGGCGTGATCGACATCGAAGCGATGATGGCGTCGAACTTCTTGGCAAGCAGGGCGGGAATGATACCGTCCCAATCCTGGGTGACGAAGGTGCATTCGGCCTTCATCTCGACGCAGAGCGCCTTGGCAATATCGACGTCGAAGCCGGTCAACGTGCCGTCGGCTTCAAGATTGTTGAAGGGCGGATAGGCGCCTTCCGTGCCGATGACGATTTTTTCGCCGTCGGCCATGGCGGTGCCGGCCATCAGCGCGAAGACGGCAGCCGAGGCGGCCATGGCGAGACGTCTGGAAATACGCATTGTGATCCTCTCTGTTGGCAGACGGCCGGTTTCTTGTTCTTCGCGGCCGCCGATACGCCGGCCGTCGTTGCGGCCGGGCTGGCAGGATACTCCTACGCTTTAAATGGAAAAATCAACAGGAAAGCGGTGATGGTTTGATGAAAAGTCTGCACATCTTCATGCCTTTGCACTGGTTGCATGCTGATGCGGGCCTATGTCCGGCGAAGATGAACGCAACATTCATCCTGAGTTAATGCCGGTTTCGCTAATCCTCGTTGTCTGATTTGAACCGGTTTGCCTTTTTTTCACCGCTTGGCCTGTCCAAAGAGCGGGAATGACTGAAGGACAGGGATGTCCCTGCGGCTCAAAACTACGAAAACGGGACCTCTGAAGGAGGAGACATATATGAGCATTCGATCCAAACTTTTCGCGACCGTGGCGCTTCCCATGCTGTCGATGTCGATCGCCATCCAGCCGGCGCTGGCCGACAGCTTGACGAAGCCGTTTGAGGTCGCGCAGCAGGGCGCCGCGCAGCCGGACGGTGACGAGCAGGTGCCGGAGGAATTGCTGCGCAAGAAGCGCAAGCACCGCGCCGAACAGGTCGAGGAGCAGCCGGCCGAGCAGCAGCAGGAAGAACAACCGGCACAGGACGAGCAGCCGAGCCGCGCCGAGCGCCGCAAGGCGCGTCAGGACGCCGAGCAGCAGCAGCAGCAGGAAGAACAGCCGGCGCAGGACGAACAGCCGAGCCGCGCCGAGCGCAAGAAACGCCAGCAGGCAGAACAGCAGCAGCAGGAAGAACAGCCTTCCGGCGACGATGAGGCTGCAAGAGCTGCCGAAGAGAAGGCAAGGGCCCGTGCCGAGCGCAGGAAGCAGCAGGCTGACCAGCAGCAGCAGGAAGAACAGCCGGCACAGGACGAACAGCCGAGCCGCGCCGAGCGCAAGAAACGCCAGCAGGYCGAACAGCAGCAGCAGGAAGAACAGCCTTCCGGTGACGATGAGGCTACAAGAGCTGCCGAGGAGAGGGCCAAGGCTCGCGCCGAGCGCAGGAAGCAGCAGGCTGACCAGCAGCAGCAGGAAGAACAGCCGGCACAGGACGAACAGCCAAGCCGCGCCGAGCGCAAGAAGCACCAGAAGGCCGAACAGCAGCAGGAACAGCCCTCCGGTGACGATGAGGCTGTAAAAGCTGCCGAAGAGAGGGCCAAGGCTCGCGCCGAGCGCAGGAAGCAGCAGGCTGACCAGCAGCAGCAGGAAGAACAGCCGGCACAGGACGAACAGCCGAGCCGCGCCGACCGCAAGAAGCGCCAGGATGCCGAGCAGCAGCAGCAAGAACAGCCCTCCGGCGACGATGAGGCTGTAAAGGCTGCCGAAGAGAGGGCCAAGGCTCGCGCCGAGCGCAGGAAGCAGCAGGCTGACCAGCAGCAGCAGGAGGAACAGACCGGCCAGCAGGACGACGGCCAGCAGCCGGTCGCTGAGGATGCCTTGCGGCCTGCAATCGACGGTGACGGCGAACCGGCCAAGGATCGCAAGCGGCCTGATCGCCGCAAGCCGATCCCCGAGATCGTCGACACCCGCAGCCAGGAGGAAAAGCAGGAGATCGCCCGCGATCCGTCCAAGAGCGACGACACCGTCGTGCTGCCGGTCGATAACGGCGCTGCCGTTCTCGACAGCGACAAGGAAGCTGACAATGCCGGCGACCAGGGCGCGCGCGAGAATCGCCGCAAGCGTCGTGAACAGGCACGCGCCGAGGAACAGAACGTCGAGGTTCCAAAGACCGACGAGGAGGCACAGTCGCGCCGCAAGGATCGCCTTCCGACGCGTGAGGAACTGGGGGCCAACATCAGGGAAGAGGGACGCCGGGTCGAACGCGTGCCGGAATTCGGCGTCAACGACCTGATCGACGCCTTTACCGGCAATGGCGGCCGGCGCCCGCGCATCGACGAGACCCGCGACAACCGCACGGTTCTCGATTTCGGCGACCAGATCATCGTTCGTGGCGACGACCGTCCCCGCCTGCGCCGCAATGCTCAGGAAACCTACTATGAGGAACTGTCGCGCGGCCGGTCGCGCGAAACGATCGAACGGCCGAACGGCGTGCGCATCGTGACGATCTACAATAGCTATGGCGACATCATACAGCGTTTGCGAATCGACCAGGATGGGCGCGAATATCTGATGATCTATGCGCCGGAAGCCGATGACGGTCCGCGTCCGCCGATGTATGACGTCGGCGAGGATCTGCCGCCGATGCGCCTGCGCGTGCCGGTCCGCGACTACATCATCGATACGTCCAGCGAGCCTGACCGCGACTACTATGACTTCCTGGCCGAGCCGCCGGTGGAGCAGGTAGAGCGGACCTACACCATCGACGAGGTCCGCAACTCGGCCCGTATCCGCGACAAGGTGCGCCGCATCGATCTCGATACGATCACCTTTGCGACCGGTAGCGCCGAAGTGCCGATGTCGCAGGCCAAAACCCTGCGCAAGGTCGCCGATGCCATGCTGGAAGTGATCGAGAAGGACCCGGGCGAGACCTTCTTCATCGAGGGCCACACCGACGCGGTCGGCAGCGACGAGTCGAACCTCGTGCTCTCCGACGAGCGCGCCGAATCGGTCGCCTCGCTGCTGACCGAGGTCTATGACATCCCGGCTGAAAACCTGGTGACACAAGGGTATGGCGAACGCTTCCTCAAGGTTCGCACGGAATATGCCGAGCAGCAGAACCGCCGCGTGACAATCCGTCGCGTGACGCCTCTTGTCCGCCCGGTAGCCCAGAAATAGCCATAGTCGGCCTTCTGATAGACATGCCGTTGCAGACGGCCCGGTGCAGCAGCGCCGGGCCGTTTTGCATGGCGTTTACTTTCTTCCGGTATTGGTGCCGGATCGTCCCTATGAGTTTCCGATGAAAACCTTTCTCGCAGCACTTCTGGCGGTTGTTTCGACCGGTCATGCCGGCTTTGCCGCAACCCGGCTGGTGGAACCGCAGCTGCGGCTTGAACGTCAGGAAAAGGGCGCACCGCCACGTGTCGCGCTGACCTTCGATGCCTGCAGCGGCAAGACGGATGAGCGGATTTTGTCGATGCTGATCGACAATCATATCCCCGCAACCATCTTCGTGACGGCCCGCTGGATGAAGCGCAACGCCGCCGCGATGGCCATCTTCAAGGCGCATCCGGATCTGTTCGAGATCGAGAATCACGGGGCGATGCATATTCCCGCCGTCGACCGGCCCGTGTCGATCTACGGCATTCCGGCGGCCGGAAGTCCGCAGGCTGTCGAGGCGGAAGTCGCAGGAGGCGCTGCTGCGATTGCGGGACAGGGAGTGCAGCCGCACTGGTTTCGTGGCGCAACCGCGAAATACAGCCTGTCGTCCATCGGGCAAATCCGGCAGTTGGGCTTTCGCATTGCCGGTTACTCGGTGAACGGCGATGGCGGTTCGCTGCTGGGCGCGGCGGCTGCGGAAAAACGGATTGCGGCGGCGAGCGACGGCGATGTGATCATCGCTCATATCAACCAGCCGACGCATGGCGCCGGTGCCGGTGTCGTCAAGGGCATCCTTGATCTGAGGGCCAAGGGCTATACGTTCGTCCGTCTCAATGAGGCGACGGAAGACGGCAGTGACGAAACGACCAACTGACCCCGTCAGGCCTGTTTAGCCAGTCCGGTGATGCGCTCGATGAAGTCTGCGATCGCCGTCGTGTCGTTAAGATCAAACAGGACGAGCCCGGTATCCTCCACCGGATGATCCGCGGCAATCGCCAGGATATGCGGATCTGTGGGCGCGAGCGGCTCGCGGTTCTGCGCTTCCAGCCGCCGCGCCTCGATCTTCGGGATCGGCTCGCGCTTGTAGCCTTCGATCAGCACGAGATCGCACGGGGCAAGCCGCGCGAGAATTTCCGCAAAGCTCGGCTCCGGTGTGCCACGCAATTCGTGCATGATGGCGTAGCGGGTGCCCGACACGATGGTGACCTCGTGGGCGCCGGCCTCGCGGTGGCGAAAGCTGTCGGCCCCGACCTTGTCGATATCGAAATCGTGATGGGCGTGCTTGACCGTCGAGACGCGGTAGCCGCGTTGCGTCAGTTCGGTGACCAGCCGGACGGCAAGGCCGGTCTTGCCCGAATTCTTCCAGCCGGCGATGCCAAAGACTTTCGGGCCGGCGGTTCTTGGCCCAGGAAATTCTGGAGGTGTCATCTTTCCATTCCCTCGATAAGCGGCAGCCAGCGTTCGGCCGTTTCAAGGTCGGCCGGCGTGTTGATATTGAAGAACGGATCGATCGCACCGTCCACGGTTTCGATCATCGGAAAATCGACCTTCGCCACCGGGTGACGTTCGATGAAGTCGCGCACCCGGCGTTTGCTGTCGGTCAAAAGCCAGTGTTCCAGCTCATCGGCAAGCGCGACCGGCCAGAGGGCGAAGACCGGGTGCATGATGCCGGCGGAATAGGCGACGGCGATCTGGTCGGGCAGGGTGATTGCGGCCTGAAGGCGCGCAACGAGGTCAAGCGGAAAGAACGGCGTGTCGGTCGGAACGGTGGCGACGTGACTTGCCACAGACAAATGCCTTTGCGCATTGCGCATCCCCGAGAGCACCCCTGCCATCGGTCCCATATGGCCTGGAACGGTATCGCCAAAGACGGCGATGGCGGGAGCAAGGTCCAGACCGGTGCTCATGTTGCTGTTGACGCTGAGACCGGCCGTCTGCGGAGCGAGGCGCTCGATGACGCGGTGAACCAGCGGTTTGCCGCCAAGCATCACCGCTGCCTTGTCGCTGCCCATGCGCGACGACAGGCCGCCGGCAAGGACGACGCCGCGCGGGAGATGTGACGACGGGGTTGCCGATGCACTCATCGAATAGTCCTGCCTTTCGTTCCGGTCATTTCGGCGATCCTGGCTCCGATTGCTGTGCCAAAACCGCCCGCCGCCTGTTTTCGCGCGCGAAAGTATAAAGGCCCGAAGCGACGATGACGGCCACGCCCGTGATCATCCAGGCGTCCGGTTCCTCGGAAAAAAATAGGATGCCGATGCCGATCGACCAGATCAGACTGGTATATCGGAAGGGAGCGACGATGGCGATTTCGCCGTTGCGCATGGCAAGCACGATGCATTGGTAACCGACCAGGAGCAGAAGACTTGCACCGGCCAGAATGCCGACAGAGGCCATCGACATCGGTTGCCAGCCGCCGAGCGGAACGATCATCACAGCGCCGGTCAGCGTGATCACGGTGGCGGTGATGACGGAGATGAACAGAGAAGGCACCGTCGGATCGATACGCCGGGTGCACAGGTCACGGACCGCCGCAAAGACGACGGAAGCAACGACACTCAGGGCCGCGCCGGTGAACCCGTCCGGACCGGGCCTGAGGACGATCAGCACGCCGGCAAAGCCGACGAGGATCGCCAGCCAGCGCCGCCAGCCGACGGGTTCGCCCAAGAACAGCGCCGCACCCAGCGTTACGGCCAGCGGCAGCGCCTGCAGGATCGCCGAAGCATTGGCGAGCGGGATCTGGCCGAGCGCATAGATGTAGGAGATCGAGGCGCCGACCTCGGCGGCAATGCGCAGGGCCACGGCTGGGGAGAAAACCAGCCGGAACGAGCGCATGGCGGAGAAATGACGGGCGAGCAACAGCACCAGAACCGACGTGAAGAAGCCGCGCACCAGCATGATCTGGCCGGCATTCATGACGCCCGTGACGGATTTGATCAACGCATCGTTGCAAGTGAAGCCGGCCATTGCCAGACACATGAAGATCGCGCCGCGGAAGTTGGGTTGCATGCTTTTTAACGTCCGTTGCTGTCCGGTTTTTCACGTCAGCAATGCGGCGGGCCCGAAGATCTGCGCTGCTGGTTATGCCTATCTCTAAAGCATCGGCATTCCTTTTATGCAACTGCTATCCCTTAGCGCTCTGTTTTAATGGCAGAAAGGAAAGAATAGCCGGTTCCTTCGCCGTTTTGGAACCGGAACTCCGCTCTTTCCGCTTATTCGTAGTGCGTGGGCACACCGTGGGTTGTTTGGCGAATTATTAAGCTTCGCTGCCTATCGTGCCGGAATTCCGCTGCCCTTCGCATGATGCGAATATGGTTGACGTAACGGCAAGCATTTCCGTTCAGGTCAACCGGATGACATCCGGCAAGCGCCATGGCTGCGCCCCGGTACGTTCGTTCTCAACCAGAGATCAATCTGGCGGAAATGTCCGATTTGCTCAACATCTGGAGTTCGGAATGTCCCTGATCGATCGCTCTTTGCAGCGTCTGCGCATTGTCACCAAGGTTTTGCTGTTTGTCGTGCCGCTGGTGGCACTGATCGCCGGCATCGGACTGGTCGGCTATTTCACCGCAAGCACGCTTAACGGCCACATGACGGTGACACGGGAAACGATCAACAATCTTTCCGATTTTCAGGCGCTGCGCAGCGGGCTGCAAAGTTTCGCCGACAATCCCACAGAAGAGGCGCGGACGGCGCTTGCGGGCCGCATCGACGAACAGGAAAGCGGTATCCGCACGCTGGACGGCCTGCTGACGGCCGGGGAAGACAAGGCCAAGATCGCCTCGGTCGTGGCTTTGGGCGAGGCCATGCGCGGGCAGCAGGAGAAACTCTGGTCGATCAAGACCGAGCGCGACGGCGTGACGGCGTCGCTTGACGCGGCCCTTGCCGGCATGACCGCGCAGGGCAATACCGCCTTCAAGCAGATCGATATCCTGCGCAAGGAATCGGGCGAAAAGGAATCCTTTGCCAAGGCGCTTTTGTTCGACGCCGCCGCCTATCAGGGGCTTGCCGAACGGATCAAGAAATTCCGCCTGCCGGTGACCATGGCGATCGCGCCGGATGCAAAGGTCAGCCAGGCGAGCACGCTGTTGCCGCATCTGTTGAAGCAGATTGCCGAGGCCGAGAAGATTGCATCCGACAAGGTGCTGAAGAAGATCGCCGAAGTGAAGGCCGACACGCAGAAGATTGAGGACATCCTGAAAAGCACGGATACGAACGACATCAAGAAAGGTCTGCTCAGCACCGCCTTGATCAAGTTTTCCAAATATGAAGCCGACTTTGCCAAGGAAGCCGTCACCAATTCGGACACGGCGGCCAAGCGTTTCGTCGGCATGGACAGCGAGATTTCCACCCTGAAGACGCTGATCGGCCTGATGAACGAGACCTTCAAGGGCCTCGACGGCACGCGCCTGCATATCAGCGAACTGCATCGCAAGCTGGATGCGGCGAGCCGTGACAGTGTCATCGCCGATATCGCTGCCGTGCGCGAAAGCGTGACGAAACTGTCCGGATTGGGGGCCAAGAATGCGGCACTGCGCGATCTTGCCGGCAAGCTTTCCCCGTCGCTTGAACAGATCGATACCGGCACCGCCCAGCTGATCGATGTCGGCGCCCGCTGGCAGGCGGCAAAGACCGAAGCCTCAGCGCTGGTGGCCGACGCCAGCCAGACGCTGGAAAATTTTGTCAGCAGCGCTCAGGAGGCCGGCAAGAAGGACAGCCAGCGTTCCGCCAATGTGTCGATCATCGCCATGGTTGCCGGCACGCTGCTTGCCATCGTCGGCGGCCTGATGCTGATCGAGACCCTGCGCGGCCCGTTGAAGCGCGTGACCGAGACGATGACCCGGCTTGCCAACGGCGATCTCGAGGTTGCCATCGAAGGCCGCAATCGCGGCGACGAGATCGGCGACATGGTACGCTCGGTCGCCGTCTTCCGCGACAATGCGGTCGAGAACGTCCGGCTGGGCCAAGAGGCGGAAGCTGCCCGCACGCTGTCGGCCGAGGAAGAAGCCCGCCGCCGCCAGGAGCGCGCCCGCATCGAAGCCGAGCAAATGGAAGCGCTGTCGGCGCTGTCGGATGTGCTCGCCAAGCTTGCCGACGGCAATCTGGAAGAAGGCATGGCGGAAGATCTGTCCGAAGATTACATCGTCATGGCGCGCACCTACAACAATGCCGTCGAGGCGCTGCGCGCGACGCTGATCGACGTGCGCTCGGTGACCGACGAAATCACCAGCGGCACCGGTAACCTCTCAAGCTCGGCAGACGATCTCGCCCGCCGTACCGAACAGCAGGCCGCAGCGCTGGAAGAAAGTTCGCGCGCCCTTGGCCAGTTGACGGATATCGTCCGCTCAACGGCGGAAAGTGCGCGCAAGACGACCGTCTCCGTCGACCAGACCCACAGCTACGCCAAGCATTCCGGCGAAGTCGTCGCCAAGGCGATCGACGCGATGGCGGCGATCAATAAATCGTCGGACAAGATTTCCACCATCATCGGCGTCATCGACGAGATCGCCTTCCAGACCAACCTTCTGGCCCTGAACGCCGGTGTCGAAGCGGCCCGTGCCGGTGATGCCGGCCGTGGTTTTGCCGTCGTCGCCCAGGAAGTGCGTGAGCTTGCCCAGCGCTGCGCGGGGGCAGCCCGCGAGATCAAGGGGCTGATTTCCGAGAGCTCCGTGCAGGTGCGCGGCGGCGTCGAGCTGGTGCAGGAAACCGGCAAAGCGCTGACCGTCATCAACGACCACATCTCGACGATCCACAAGCTGGTCAGCAACATCGAATCGGCGGCCGCCGACCAGTATCGCGGCCTCAACGAGGTCAACCAGGCGGTGCGCGAGGTCGAGCTGATCACCCAGCAGAACGCCGCCATGGTCGAGGAAAACACCGCCGAGATCCACGGCCTTCGCCATCAGGTCGATATCCTCAACGAGAAGATCGAGCGCTTCAAGACAGGGACAAGCCGTTCGGTTGCAGGTGGCCGGGTGCAGGGATACGGCAGAAGCTACGCGGCCTGAACAGGTAAAACGCTGACGAGGTTAAAGGCCGCCCGACGAAAAAGTCAGGCGGCCTTTTCGTTTCAACGGGTCAGTCATTCAATCCGCCGGCATGATCGGCAAGGACCTCTCTGATGGCGTAGCGTGATATCGCGACAAGGACCGGGTTGGTATCGAGATAGTAAGGCAGGGCGACAACGGCGACGGACAGCGCCCAACCCCTGGCCCGTCCCCATGTTGCTTCGTCAACGGTGAGCCCCAAGCGGAACGTGGCGCGGGCCCCGGCCGAAAGCAGGTTCCAGGCGACCATCAGGTCGCATGCGGGATCGCCGGCGCCCAGCCCGCCGAAGTCGATGACGGCGGTGAGACGCCCCTGTTCGGTAAGCAGGTTCCCGGCATGAATATCCCCATGAAGCCAGACGGGCGGCTTGTCCCACGGCTCGATCTTCAGGGCGGCATTCCAGGCTCGCGTCAACGGCGCTGTTTCAAGGATACCGTTCAGGCTTTCGATGGCGGCGCGCGTTTGCGCGTCCCGGCTTGCCAGAGAAGCGCCACGGAAAAAATTATGAGTGCCGGGTGGCGGGCCGCCGGTGACATCCATTTTCTGCAGGGAAGAGATGAATTGGGACAGACCGATGGCAGCGTCGTGCAGATCAGCGATCGGGCCGGAAACGGCGTCTTCGCCTGGCAGCCAGCGGCAGACTGACCAATGGAAGGGATAACCGGCAGTGGGGATGCCGAGTGCCAGCGGGACAGGAACTGCGAGCGGCAGGTGTGGAGCGAGGCGAGGGAGCCAAAGGCCTTCCTTCTTGACCTGCTGTGCGGCGCTCGCACGGCGCGGCAGGCGCACCGCCATGTCACGTCCCAACCGGTAGATGGCGTTGTCGGTCCCGGCCGATAGGACGGGTTCGAGAGGAAGGCCGATCCAGTCCGGAAACTGTTCAGCGATCAGGCGGTTCACGAGCGGTTTGTCGATATCAAGCTGGTCGTGATGCATCCTTGTGACCGACATCGATATCCCGCGCCTATCCCGAAAAGATTGTCGCTTTTAGCCGCCGGTGACGCTCATGTGTCTGGCGACGGCGGGCTTGTTGCGGGTGCGGTCGATGATGAAGTCGTGGCCCTTGGGTTTGCGGGTGATCGCTTCGTCGATGACGCTCGACAGGTAGGCGTCGTCATCGGAGGCGCGCAGCGGAGTGCGCAGGTCGGCGGCATCGTTCTGGCCGAGGCACATGTAAAGTGTGCCGGTGCAGGTGAGGCGGACGCGGTTGCAGCTCTCGCAGAAATTATGGGTCATCGGCGTAATGAGGCCGAGCCGGCCGCCGGTCTCCGCGACCTGAAGATAACGGGCCGGGCCGCCGGTCTTGTAGGGAATGTCTAAGAAGCTGAACTGCTCGGCCAGCGTGTCGCGCAATTCCGACAGCGGCATGTAATGGTCGGTGCGGTCCTCGTCGATCTCGCCCATCGGCATGGTTTCGATCAGCGTCAGGTCCATGCCGCGACCATGCGCCCAGCGCATCATGGCGGGGATTTCCGTGTCGTTGAAGCCCTTCAGCGCGACGGCGTTGATCTTGACGTGAATGCCTGCCGCCTGCGCCGCATCGATGCCTTCCATCACCTTCGAAAATTCGCCCCAGCGGGTAATCTGCTTGAATTTTTCAGGATCGAGCGTGTCGAGCGAGACGTTGATGCGCCGCACACCGCAATCGGCCAGTTCGGCTGCGAATTTCGACAGTTGCGAGCCGTTGGTGGTCAGCGTCAGTTCATCGAGCGTGCCTGAATGGACATGGCGGCCGAGTTCGCGCACCAGGAACATGACGTTCTTGCGCACCAAGGGCTCACCGCCGGTCAGCCGCAGCTTGCGCACGCCCTTGGCGATGAAGGCGGAACAGAGCCGGTTCAGCTCTTCCAGCGTCAAGAGGTCCTTCTTCGGCAGAAAGGTCATGTTTTCCGCCATGCAATAGGTGCAGCGGAAGTCGCAGCGGTCCGTCACCGACACCCTGAGATAGGTAACGGCGCGCCCGAACGGGTCGATCATCGGTGCCTTGGCATCCGTAAGCTTGTGGGCGCCGATCCTGTCGATGGTAACGGTATTCAACACAATTCTCCCTGTCGCTTCAATGTCGTGAGCAAAGCCGGCCGCGTCAAGGCGAAAGCGCTCGAAAGCATGAGAAAACGAGCGAAACAGTTTCTTATGATCGGGGGAAGCCGGATGCAGGGAATTCCATCCGGCCGGAAACTGCGCTACTGCATGATCTCTTAGATCGGAATCGATTTAAGAAAAAATTATGCAGCAATTTAAAGTGCTACAGCGGCCTTTGCGCGTCATGAACGGCGCGCGGCGCTATAGTGCTTCTGGGCACCAACGGAGACTGGCTAGCATGAGCGATATCTGGCCGACCGAACTGCGCGTGTCAAAGGACCGTCACAGGCTGACGGTTGCCTTCAACGACGGTACGTCCTTCGATCTTTCGGCGGAGATGCTGCGCGTGCTTTCGCCTTCGGCCGAAGTTCAGGGCCATGGACCGGGGCAGGGGCTGACGGTGCCCGGCAAGCGCAATGTCTCGATCATCTCGATGACGCCGACCGGCAATTACGCCGTGCGCATCGGTTTTGACGATTTTCACGATACCGGCATCTTTACCTGGACCTATCTGCGCGAACTGGGCGAAAGCGGCGAGACGCTGTTTGCGGCTTATGAACGCGATCTGGCCGAGAAGGGCATGACACGGGACAAGGCGGAAAAGCCCCGCTGACTGTTTGCCCAGCGTTTAGCCGGGATCGCTTTCCTCTTTCAAAAGCCGCTGGATCAGCCGCTCCATCGATTGGGCGACCTTCAGGCAATCCTCGATCGGTTCGTTGTCCAGCGACTTGTCGATCAGCGCGGTCTGGATCTCCATGGCCTGTTCCGTCAGTAAGCGGCCGCTTGCCGTCAGCGACAGCCGCAGCACGCGCTTGTCCTTCTCGTCGCCACGCCGCTCGATCAGTCCGCGCTTTTCAAGCTGCGGCAGAAGCATGCTCATGTTGGAGCGGCCGACCAGCAGTTTTCGCGCCAGTTCCTGCTGCGAGATGCCGTCGAAACGATAGAGGTTGATCAGGATATCCAGATGCGGCGGCTTGATGTCGAGTTCGGCGAGCCTGCGCGTCAGCGTCTGCTGCATCAGCTGGCAGGCGCGGGCAACGGCGATCCAGCTGCGGAAACGCGGATGATCCCAGGGAAAATGATGCTGTTCGATCGTCTTTTGCTTCTTGTTCATTGTTGTGCAAATATGTTCATTATTGAACATATGTCGGGAATCCCACTATGGCATCCTTTGCGATGGAGGTCACCCGTCTCGCGCTCAAATGCGCATCGGCCTTTTCGCCGGCGGCGGCGGCGCGCTCACCTCGCCGCGATCATTCCGGCAGTCCCGCCATACGGTAGCCCTCGATAAAATGCCGACGCAGGTCTTCGTCGCGGAAAGGTTGCGAGGCGGACCAATGGCGGATTGTGAAACGCGGATTGCTCATCATGAACATCTGAGCCTCCCGGTGCGCCTCCTCCAGGCGTCCGAGCTGCGCCAGGCTTGCCGCCAGAAAGCGGCGCGATGCGTTGCGATAGGTTTCGGGCCTGCGCAACGACTGGACCGCGGACTCGTAGTCGCGAAGCGCATATTGGGCTTGCCCCAGCATCCAGTAATACCAGCCGGGGGGATGTGGATTGAGTCTCAGCGCCTTGCGCACGTATTCGAGGGCATCGGCCGGTTTGCCCTGCAGCGTGACCAGATCGGAGCGCATCGCCCAGGCGTCGGCGTAGTTCGGGTCCAGTCTGACGGTGGCATCAAACTCGGCGTCCGATTCCGCCCAGCGGCGTTCATGCCCCAGGATGATTCCCAATACCCAGCGGTTCCCGGCATCGTTCGGGTCGAGCGCCACGGCCCGTTGGGCTTCCGCGAGAGCCCTTGCCCGGTTGGGATCAATCGGCGCATCGAAGAATTCCCATCCCAGCCAAAGGTTCAAGGCCAGCCAGCGATGCGCCTCGGCATAGCCCGGATCGAGCGCGAGCGCCCGTTCCAGCAGGAAGATCGCTTCTCTCGCGGTAATTGCCGTTTGAAAGCTCAGGGCCCGCGCCCGCACACAGAGCTCGTAGGCCTCCAGGTTCGCGGGCCTGTTGCGGGCCGGGTGCGTCGTCAAACGGCCGACGAGGGCCTCGACGATCTTGCCCGTCACCTCGTCCTGCACGGCGAAGATATCCTCCAGGCTGCGGTCGAACCGTTCGGCCCACAGGTGATCCCCTTCGATCGCATCGATCAACTGAGCGTTGATGCGAACCCGTCCGGAAGCTCGCCTGGCGCTGCCCTCCAGCAGATAGCGCACACCAAGCTCGCCCGCGATGCGGCGGACGTCCATGTGCCTGCCCTTGTACGCAAAAACCGAGTTGCTGGCGATGACGAACAGCCCGTTGCTGCGCGACAGGTCCGTGATCAGGTCTTCGGTCAGGCCGTCGACGAACTCCTCCTGCACCGGGTCGTTGCTCATGTTCGTGAACGGCAGCACGGCGATGGAGGGCTTGGCGGGCAGCGGCAACGGCGCTCGCTCCGCTGGCCCGTGATATGCCCATCCAGCCAGCGTTTCGATGCGATAGACGGCTACGGGCTCGGCGACGTTCTTGATCGCGTGCGGGCCGAGGTCGTCGAACTGAACATCAAGCTTGCGTTTGACCTGATCGTATACGCTGCCGGAGACGCAGATCTCTCCCGGCCCGGCCATGGCCTGAAGCCGCACCGCAACAATCACGCCGTCACCGAAGAGGTCGCCGCCTTCGACAACGACATCCCCCAGATTGACACCGATGTGCAGGACAATCCGCCGGTCGCCGGCGCGGCCTTCGTTCGCCGCCGTCATGCGCTTCTGGAGTTCGACGGCGCAAGCCACGGCGTTCACCGCGCTCGCGAAGTCGACGAGGACGCCGTCACCCATCATCTTGACGATACGACCGTGATGCTGGCGGACGAGCGGCACCAGGATTTCCTTGCGCCGCGCCTTCAGCGCGGCCAGGGTCTCCTCCTCGTCGAGATCGACAAGCCGACTATAGCCGACCACATCGGCAGCCATTATTGCTGCGAGACGGCGTTGGGTGTGCTCTTCGGCCATGTCGCATTCGCTTTCACAGAATGCAGGACATGGCATTGTATTGGCGCCCCTTGCAAAAGTCTATCTGGCTTGAAATTTGCCCGGTGCAATTTCGCCATGGAATTATGCGACGACGCCCTCGAGACTTCGAAAAGCGCAGGGCGCAGCCACTGCGCTCTTCATCCGGAACGTGGCGGAAACGATCGAGTCTGCTCGTCGATCGCCAGGTTCGAATGGGCGGCATAGCGCGGAAAGCCGCATCAGCTTTGGCTTGATGTTCGATCGTCTCTTGTTTTTTGTTCATTGTTGTACAATGATGTTCATCATTGAACATATGTAGGAAATCTCACCATGGCATCCCTTGCGATCGAGGTCACCCGTCTCGCGCTCAAATGCGTATCGCTCTTTTCGCCGGTAGCGGCGGGGCAGCTGGCATTTCGCCTGTTCAGCGTCACCCCGTCGCGGCAGCCAAAAAGCGGCAAGGAAAAAGCGGCGCTGGCAGCTGCAGCCCCCGTGATGGCGCGGGCGCGGCCGGTCACGCTGTCCTTTGCGGGCGGCTGGGTCATGGCAAGGCACTTTCAAGCCCGGTTGGATGGCGGCGCGGCCAAACGCGTGCTTTTGGTCCATGGCTGGGGATCGCGCAGCGACTATCTGGCGGCGATGATCGACGGTCTGACCGCCGGCGGCGCCGAGGTGGTGGCGCTCGACTGGCCGGGACATGGCGCCTCGCCGGGACGGACCTTGACGATGCCGGTGGCCGTGCGGGCGATCGACGCGGCCTGGCGGCATTTCGGCGGGTTCGACGCGGCCGTCGGCCATTCCTTTGGCGGCGCAAGCCTTGCCTGTGCTGCCGGTGGCCTCGTATGCGATGTGCCCTCGCATCGTGCCAAAAGAATGGTGCTGATTGGTGCCCCCAGCGAGATGACCTGGCTTTTCAAAGGGTTCGGAAGGCTTCTTCATCTTACTCCGGGAGCGCAGGCTGCACTTGAGGGCATGGTCGTTCGCCTGTCCGGCCGTAGGCTCGAAGAGTTCGATGCCGCCCGCATTCTCGGGGTTTTGGGCGTGCCGGCACTGGTGATCCATGCCGAGGACGACAAGGAGGTCGCAGCCGATCATGCGCGCCGGTATGCGGCGGCCGGACCCAATGTCGAGCTCCACTGGGCCAACGGGCTCGGTCACCGCCGCATCGTGTCGGCAGCACCCGTGATCGAACGGGTCAATGCCTTCATCCATGCGCCGGAAGCCGCGGATGAGCGAAAATTGCGCATGGTGTCATAAGGGCGTCATGCTACCCATCGAAAGGATCGCTCCAGCCCGATAGAGTGAGGCTCGATACAGAGGGGCTCGATGGAGAACGGCATGACACTCATTCGCACGGTCGAGGAACTGAACGCGCTGTACGGCGCCACCAGCGAGGCGTCGATGGTGAAAGTCACCAGCCGGCTGACGCCCGACTATGCCAGCATGATCAAGGCAGCACCGTTTGCAGCGCTCGCCACCGTCGGGCCGGAGGGGCTGGACTGCTCGCCGCGCGGCGATGACGCCTGCGTTGTGCGGATCGCCGACGACAAGACCGTGCTGATGCCGGACTGGCGCGGTAACAACCGGGTCGATTCGCTCGCCAATATCGTGCGCGATCCGCGTGTCGCGCTGATGTTTCTCGTTCCGGGCTCGAACACGGCGATGCGCATCAACGGCACGGCCGTGATCAGTGTCGATCCCGATCTGACGGGCTCCTTCGAGGCCGATGGCAAACATCCACGCAGCGTTATCGTCGTTACCGTCAGTGAGGTCTATTTCCAGTGCGCCCGGGCGCTGATCCGCTCGCAGCTGTGGAATCCGGAGCGGTTCATCGACCCGGATTCCCTGCCGACACCGGGCACGCTGCTCAAGGCAGCCAAGGCCGATTTCGACAAGGACACCTATGACCGTGAGTGGCCGGAGCGCGCCGCAAAAACAATGTGGTAGGCCACACGGGGGCAAATAAATCCTGGCCGTGGAACGTTTCTTCAGCAAGGGTGCGAACGCACCCGCTGGATGAGGTGCGGAACACGGTTCCGCAAGCTGAGGAACAGATATGAACAGCCGGACCGCTTTTTTTCTGACAGCCGTAGTGGCGATTGGCCTTTCGGCGGGTTCCGCCAAGGCTGACAGGCTTGTCGAGGAATACAACGCCTATATCGGCGAGGAAGACCTCTACAATTCCAATGGCGAGGCGCTGACCGAGCCGTGGCAGGTGATCCGGCAGGACCGGGCCAACTATCACCGCTACGGCGTCAGGCAGCCGGGTGACGAAGGCGACGGCTTCTTTGCCTCCGCCAAAAACCGCGAACAGGCCGAACGCATGATCGAATACGGCACGATTGAGAATCGTGCCGCGCGTGCGCTGCTGCGGGGCGGGTCGGTGATCAACGTACAGATTTTCCGAGGTCCCGACGGTGACTATATCAATGTCACGGTCGACTGACCGGACGCCCGGCGGCGTGATTCTCACCGTGGTTCGGGTTGCCGCATTGCCCGCGAAGAGGGCCGATCTCACGCTCACCTAAAAAGTGGACCTGTTGGTCGCGGCCTATGCGGCTACGCTTCGCAAGGGCGAGCTCCAGGGTTAGAGCTGCACCGTCCGCATCTCCGGCATGGCGTTTGCGCGGCGCGGCATTTTGTCTTACATTGTCTTACGAGATGAGGGAGCTAAAAATGTCGAAAACCAATATGTCAGAGTCAGTCACTCTTCGAGTACCTGCAGATGTCTTGACGGACATCGAGGCGATCGCTGAAGCAACGGAGCGCTCCAGAAGCTATATCATTGTCCGTGCGCTCAGAACGTACCTCATGAACGAGGGCTCCGACATCCTTGCGGCAATCAAGGGACGCGAGCAGATTGCTGCGGGTGAGTACGAAGACATGGATGATGTCATCACGGATATGGACCGGATCATTGCCGGGAAGGTTGCATGACGCCGGTCAAGCTTTCGAAAGACGCAGCGGACTATATCCGTCAAGAGTCAGATTATTTGCGACGGCAGAATCCAGCAGCGGCAAAGAAATTCTCATTGGCAATGAAAAACGCCAAACGAACGCTTCAGAGCTTCCCTGAGGCAGGAAACAGCATGCATGGCCTTCAGATCGCTGGAAGCCTAACGCTGGTCGTCGGAGATTATCTTCTCGACTATCTGTACGATGGTTCCCAGGTTGACGTTATCCTCATTCGGCATGGACGGACGCTTGCACAAACCCCGGGTATCGAACTCGATATCGACCTGGAGAAAGGACGAGACAGCGTCGCCAAAGGAACCAAATCGTCGTTCTGAAATCCCGTGGCAAGCGGCAGGCGTTTCGGCCTGCCACTGACAGAATTTGTGTCCGTCCGCCCTCAATCGCGGAGGATGACCCCGGCGGGTTGAGATCACGCCTACTTGCGGTAGATCAGCCAGTTCTTGCCGGTGTCCTTCTTCATGCCCTCTTCAAACAGGATCGTCCTGTTGCGGCCAGCATTTTTTGCGCAATAGAGCGCGACGTCGGCCTTGTTGTAGAGATCGGTCGGGTCGTCGGCATGCGATGCCTGGCAGACGCCGACGGACAGCGTGATCGGGCCGTAATTGACGCCGGTCTTGGAGTTCTTGAAGGGGGTGGCCGCAAGCGCGTTGCGGACGCGCTCGGCCACCTGCTGGCTTTCCTCAAGGCTGCTGTCGGTCAGAATGATGGCAAATTCCTCGCCGCCGGTGCGCGCCACGAAGGCGTCGCGGCGCAGATTGGCGCGAATAACCGTGCCGACGGTGGCCAGAATCTTGTCGCCGACCGGATGGCCGTAGCTGTCATTGACCTTCTTGAAATGATCGATGTCGGCGATCAAAAGGCCGGTAAAGCTGCGTTGCTGTTCGGAATTGTAGATCGCGGCCAGCTTTTCGTCGAACGCCCGGCGGTTGGCCAGACGTGTCAGGGAATCCGTGTTGGCGATGCGCTTGTACTCGTCGAGCTCCTGGCGGATGACCTCCATCTCGAAGGATTTCAACGAAACGTTTTCCGCCCGCTCCTTACCCTGGTTCATCGTGTCGGCGGTGGCCTCGGTCAGGAGACTGACGCATTGGCGCAGGATTTCGGCGCTCGAACTGCTCTTGCCGGTGATGTTCTGGTAGGTCTCGTCAAGCA
Source organism: Pararhizobium sp. P1_E7 (assembly GCF_056405855.1). Classification (NCBI taxonomy): domain Bacteria; kingdom Pseudomonadati; phylum Pseudomonadota; class Alphaproteobacteria; order Hyphomicrobiales; family Rhizobiaceae; genus Pararhizobium; species Pararhizobium sp. P1_E7. The sequence goes on from NZ_JBFUBH010000005.1 coordinate 85,990, forward strand.
GCCGGTTGTAGTTCTCGAGTGCGAGCTGTTCATCCTGCAACAGCTTGAGAAGGTCGCCGAGTTCGCTGGCCAGATGATTATGGGCCCGATCGATGCCGGCGGCGTGGTGAAAATGCGCAAAATAGCGCGCGCCGATCTCGTCCAGCTCCTCCTGGGTCGCGCGGCTGCCAAGCGCTGCCAGTTCCTTGGTCAGTTTCGGATTGGAGCCGATATAGGCTTCGTAATAGAGTTCGTAGTTGCGTGGCAGCGGCGAGATTCCCATGATCCGCATCGCATAGGTCACCTGCGCTGCAATATCGGGTATCTGCGCCTTAGTCGAAGCCGCTTGCATGGCAAGCTCCTGTTTTGTTGTCTTCAGCGGCTAATTCTAGGGGTGAAAGATTTTGGAAGACTTAACGTTTGGCAAAACCGGTCGGTAAGATTGCACCGAGATTGAGCCATTCGGGTGCAGAAATGAAAAACGGGCAGCCGTGATGGCTGCCCGCATGATCTGTCGGAGATTAGTTTGATGCCTGTTCAGGAGGGGCTGATCATCGTTTCCGGCCGAACCACGGCGTCGAACTCCGCATCGGTGACGTAGCCGCCGCCGACTGCTTCCTGACGCAGTGTCGTGCCGTTCTTGTGGGCGGTCTTGGCGATCTTGGCGGCGTTGTCGTAACCGATCTTCGGGGCAAGTGCGGTGACCAGCATCAGCGAGCGGTCAAGCGCTGCCTTGATATTGTCTTCGCGGGCCTCGATGCCGGCAACGCAATTGTCGGTGAAGGAAACGACGGCATCGGCCAGGAGTTGTACCGACTGCAGGAAGTTGTAGGCCATCAACGGATTGTAGACGTTGAGTTCGAAATGGCCCTGGCTGCCGGCAAAGGTCAGCGCCGCGTTGTTGCCGAACACCTGTACGCAGACCTGCGTCAGTGCCTCGCACTGGGTCGGGTTGACCTTGCCTGGCATGATCGACGAGCCCGGCTCGTTTTCCGGCAGCGACAGTTCGCCAAGGCCCGAGCGTGGGCCGGAGCCGAGGAAGCGGATGTCGTTGGCGATCTTGAACAGGGCCGCAGCCGCCGAGTTGATGGCGCCATGGCTGAACACCATCGAATCATGGGCGGCCAGCGCCTCGAACTTGTTGGGCGCCGTGACGAAGGCGATGCCGGTGATCTTGGCGATCTCTTCGGCGACCTTTTCGGCAAAGCCGATCGGGGCGTTGAGGCCGGTTCCGACCGCCGTGCCGCCCTGGGCGAGTTCGCAAAGGCCGGGCAGGGTCATTTCGATGCGCTTGATCGAGGAGGCGACCTGGGCGGCGTAGCCGGAGAATTCCTGGCCGAGCGTCAGCGGGGTGGCGTCCTGCGTGTGCGTGCGGCCGATCTTGATGATGTGGTCGAAGGCCTTCACCTTCTCGACCAGGGCAGCATGCAGGTGCTTGAGCGCCGGCAAGAGGTCATGGACGACGCGCTCGGCGCAGGCGATGTGCATGGCCGTCGGATAGGTGTCGTTCGACGACTGGCTCATGTTGACGTGATCGTTCGGATGCACCGGCTTCTTCGAGCCCATGACGCCGCCGAGCATTTCAATCGCGCGGTTGGAGATGACTTCGTTGGCGTTCATGTTCGACTGCGTGCCGGAACCGGTCTGCCAGACGACAAGCGGGAAATGGTCGTTCAGCTTGCCGTCGATGACTTCCTGGGCGGCGTCGATGATCGCCTTGCCGACGACGGGATCGAGGCCCTGCAGTTCCATATTGGCGCGGGCGGCGGCCTGCTTGACGATGCCAAGCGCACGCACGATCGACAGTGGCTGCTTTTCCCAGCCGATCTTGAAATTGCCGAGCGAGCGTTGCGCCTGTGCGCCCCAATAGCGGTCGCTTGCGACTTCGATCGGGCCGAACGTATCTGTTTCCGTGCGCGTTGATGTCATCCGTGTAATCCCTGCTTTCGTCATGCGGTGTGGCGACCGGGGCGGTTTCAAGGCCGGGCGGAGCAACACCGGAAGGTGGGTGTGGCCGCCGCGCTGCGACGGTCTAAAGCTGTGATGGGGTTCTCTCTGGCCCAGGTGCCCGGTGCTTGTAAAGAGGTTCAAGGGGCGGGCGCCATGCTACAATCGTTTAAAATTCAGCCGGCGTTTAAAATACAGCCGGTCCCGCGTTTCCGGCGATGAAACGCCGCGATGATCGTTCGCGTGCCGGGGGGGCAGATACCCTGTGCCTTTTCAGACACAAGCGGGCGGATAGTTTCTGTGGCGTTTTGCGTGTTTTCTGCGTGCCGTGCCGATTTTTTCCCGCCGCGAAGAAATTGTTCAGAGAATTCAAATTTTTGGGTACCCTCATCCGTTTTCTTCATGCGGGGGCTCTCACGCATTTGTGACGCTCACCAGAGGTCCGGGAGGGTGCGCGTTTCCTTTTCATTCACCATCCTTTCTTATAAGTACGAAAGCCTGGTGACATGATGGGGCATCGGGCGCGAACCGCTGATGGCGGCAATGCGATACGGGGACGTGAGAACCAATGAATTTGATGAAGACGACTGCGATTGTGACACTGATGGCCGGGTGCGCTTTCGCTTCTGTCGGTGTCCAGCGCGCCGAAGCGTTCAACCTGCTGGATATCTTCCGTAAGAAGAAGCCGGTGGTTGAGGAATTCCAGCCGCTGCCGGGTGTCGGGCAGATGCAGCCTGCGCAGCAGCAGGCCGCGCGCCCGTTGCCGAAGGTGACTTCGCCGCAATATTATACCTACAAGGCTGAGCCGCTGCGCCGGATCGCCACTGCAAAGCTCGTTGATCCGGTGGTGACCGGCTCCGTCAGCAGTGACGTCCTGCCGCCGGCCCCGGCTGCGGCGCTCACCGATGCCCGCCGGTTCCTCCCCGATGTCACGGCCTACGCTCCGGCTGATGTCGCCAAGGCCGTTGAAGCTTTTTATACCGGCCGCGACGAATTTGTCTGGATCGACGGTGAAGCGCCGAACGCTGCTGCCAGGGCAGCACTTGCCGTTCTGGGGCAGGCGGCCAGCGTCGGTCTTGACCCGCAGGACTACGCCGTCGCCGTTCCCGCCGATACCTTCGACCGCAACGACATGGCTGCGCGCGAAAAGACGCTGGTCGAATTCGAAATCCAGCTGTCCGCAGCGACGCTGACCTATATCGCCGACACCGTGCGTGGCCGCATCGATCCGAACAGGATTTCCGGCTATCACGATTTCAAGCGCAAGGACGTCAACCTGACGGGCAAGCTCGGCAATATCGCCAGAAGTCACGATGTCGCCGCCTATCTGAATTCCCAGACGCCGTCCGGACCGGAGTTTACCGCGTTGAAGCGGGAACTCGAAACGCTTCAGGCAAAAATCGGCGACGCCCCACGGATCGTGATTGCCCCGGATACGCTGTTGAAGCCGGGCATCAGCAATCCGGAACTGGCCAATGTCGTTGCTGCCATTCGTCTCAAGGGCTCCGATGCGCTGAAGGTCGAGCATGCGCTGACGCTGTCGGCCTATCAGGGAACGCCGGATTACACGCCCGAACTGGTGGCGCTGATCGAGGGGTTCCAGAAGGAAAACAACCTGAAGCCGGACGGCATCGTCGGCAAGGCGTCGATCCGCATTCTGACAGGCGGAGACACGACAGAGAGCAAGATCGACAAGGTTCGGATCGCCATGGAGCAGGCGCGCTGGTTGCCCGCCGATCTCGGCAGCCGCTACGTCTTCATCAACCAGCCTGCCTACATGGTCTACTACCACGATCAGGGCGCCGAGCAATTCTCGATGCGGGTCGTCGTCGGTTCCAAGGCTCACCAGACGTTCTTCTTCGAAGACGAGATCCAGACGGTGGAGTTCAACCCCTACTGGGGCGTACCGCAGTCGATCATCATCAACGAAATGCTGCCGAAGCTGCGCAACGACCCCGGCTATCTCGACCGTCTCGGTTATCAGGTGGAACTTGGTGGCCGTGCGGTATCGTCCTACGATGTCAACTGGAACGGCTCGACGGCCGGTGTCGCCGTTCGCCAGCCGCCGAGCAGCGACAATGCGCTGGGCGAACTGAAGATCCTGTTCCCCAATGCGCACGCCATCTACATGCACGACACGCCATCGAAGAGCTTCTTCAAGAAGGACGACCGGGCGCTGAGCCACGGCTGCGTGCGCCTGGCCGATCCGCGCCGGATGGCGGCGGCGGTGCTCGGCACGACGGTTGAAGATATCGGCAAGCAGATTGCCGGTGGACGCAACAAGGGCGTATCCGTGCCGCAGAAGATTCCGGTCTACGTTGCCTATTTCACGGCATGGCCGAACAAGGATGGCGCGGTCGAATATTTCCACGACGTCTACGACCGCGACATGTACATGAACCGCGCGCTCGAAGCGACGCGGTTGGCCCGCCGGGCGGAAGGCTAGGAACGAATGAAAAAAGCGGCTTCGAGCCGCTTTTTTTATGCCCGGGCGATCAGGCGCTCGATCAGATCGGGGGTCAGTTCGTCGAAATGACGAACGATGATGTCCGGCTCAAGGCTTTCGACCGGCACGTCGGAGTAGCCGAAGGGAACGCCGATCGAGCGCACCGATGCATTTTTCGCCACAAGGATGTCGTTGAGGCTGTCGCCGATCATCACCGATTTTTCCGGCGACCCGCCGGCAAGGCGGATGGTCGACAGCAGGTGCTCGGCATCGGGCTTGCGCACCGCAAAGGTATCGCCGCCGGTGATGGCTGCGAAGCGGGATGTCAGTCCCAGGCCCTCCAGCAGGCTTTTGGCCAGCATTTCCAGCTTGTTGGTGCAGACGGCAAGCGTATAGCCGGCAGCGGCAAGCCGGTCCATCGCCGTGACAACGCCGGGATAGGGGAACGAATCGCCCGGCATCGAACCATGATAGAAATCGATGAATTCCTTCATTTGCCAGTCGAGCTCGCCGCTGCTGAGCGTCTTGCCGCGCAGCGTGAACGTCCGCTCGATCATTGCCTTGGCGCCGTGTCCGACCAGATGCGTCAGGTCGTCATAGGTCACCGGAGCAAGGCCCGCCTGCATGACCGCATGGTTGAGGCTTGCGACGAGATCGGGCGCGGTGTCGACGAGGGTTCCATCTAGATCAAAGACGACAACGGATGCGGACACTGGAACCTCTTGGAAAGCCTGCCGGAAATACTGCCATCCGGGTAGGGGAAGCCGCGGTAAAAAGCAATTGCAACTTTACGCGACAGTGCCGGCCCGCAATTGCATGCAGGCCGCTATTGGGGCTTTTGTTTGCCGTTGCAGCCGTGTAAACGTCTCAGCGGAACGAAGGGGCGGGGCGTTTTGCCGTGGCCCCATCGGCGAGATTTGAGGAGAATGCGGCGTATGGACGCCCGTCAAATGAAGATCAAAGCTGCGGCGGCAGCGCTCGACTATGTCGAAGACGGCATGAGGCTTGGTATCGGGACTGGTTCGACGGCGGAAGAATTCGTCCGTCTGCTGGCCGAAAAAGTGGCGACCGGCTTTCGGGTCGAAGGCGTGCCGACATCGGAGCGCACGGCGCGGCTTTGCCTGGAACTCGGCGTTCCGCTGAAATCGCTCGACGAACTGCCCGAACTCGACCTGACTGTTGACGGCGCCGACGAAGTGGATCCGATGCTGCGCCTGATCAAGGGCGGTGGCGGTGCGCTTCTGCGCGAAAAGATCGTCGCCTGCGCTTCCGCACGGATGATTGTGATTGCCGACGAAACGAAGGTCGTCGAGACGCTCGGCGCCTTCAAGCTGCCGATCGAAGTCAATTCCTTCGGGCTCGCCGCCACGCACATCGCCATTGAAAAGCTTGCCGCGCGGTACGGGCTTTCGGGCGAAATCAGCGTGCGCGCTTCGGGCGACGGACCGTTCATGACCGACGGTGGACATCTGATTCTGGATGCATCTTTTGGCCGCATTCCTGATGCAGATGCGCTTGCACGCGACCTGAACGCCATTCCCGGCGTGGTCGAACATGGACTATTCATCGGCATCGCATCCCTTGCCATTATCGCCGGTCCGGCGGGCGCAAGGGTGATGACGGCTTGACCGGCTGCGGCCGGGTGGTGGTTGCCGCCCCGGTCTTTGCCGGTTTGTAAGACTTCCGGCGGCGACCGATCAGGCCGCGCTGGATTGCTACAGCGTCACCGCCGATCGGGATTGCCCGATGCAGTGGCGACAGCTTTAAAATTGGATTATGCAGGGGTTCGCAGATGCAAGGCGCGCGCGGAACCCGGCGTCAACTGACAGGAGCGTTACAGACATGATCAATTTCGCAGGTCTCGGCCGTACAATGGCTGCAACGGCCATCATCCTTTCTGCAGTCATGGTCCCGGCCCTGCGGGCACAGGATGTGACGGACGAGCAGGTCAAGGCCGCACGGGCCGCAATCGCGGCTATCAACGCCACGAACGGTTTCGACAACATCCTGCCTAGCCTGGCTGAACGTCTGAAGACGACACTGATCCAGTCCTCGCCGAACTACGAGGACCTGATCTCGAAGACGGTTGACGCCAAGGCTCTCGAGCTGGCTGCCCGCCGCGCCGATCTGGAGCGCGAAGCGGCAACGATCTACGCCAAGACCTTTACCGTCGATCAGCTGAACGCGATCACGACATTCTACACGTCCGATGCCGGCAAGAAGCTCCTGAACGACGGCCCGATCGCTTCGCGCGAGATGGTCAAGGCTGCCGATATCTGGGCCGCCGGTATTTCCCGCGACCTGAATGCGGCTGCGACCAAGGAACTCGGCGCGACCCTGACTGCCGGTCAGCAGCCGATCGATGGCGCCACGCCCGCGACGCCCGCCCAATAAGGAGCGGCTGCCGGTTCACCGGTTGCATGCCTCACGCCGAATTGCTGAAGCCCGGATCATTCCGGGCTTTTCATTTTGTATCCTGCCATCCTATATCAGCACACACGGCGGAATCGCCGGTGAGGTGCCTATCGCCCTTTGCGGCGGCAGCCTTACCCCGCTTCCCTTCGCATATGACCCGGCCGGGAGTATTTCAGCATGGCTTCTTTCGATTATGACCTCTTCGTTATTGGCGGCGGCTCCGGCGGCGTGCGCAGCGGCCGTGTTGCGGCGGCCCTCGGCAAGAAGGTCGCGATTGCCGAGGAGTTTCGCTATGGCGGCACCTGCGTAATCCGCGGTTGCGTGCCGAAGAAGCTCTATGTGTATGCGTCGCAGTTTACCGAGCATTTCGAGGATGCCGAAGGTTTTGGCTGGACCGTCGGCGAACGCACGTTCGACTGGCAGAAGCTGGTCGCGGCCAAGGAAAAGGAAATCACCCGGCTGGAAGGCCTCTACCAGAAGGGCCTTGCCAATGCCGGGGCGGAAATCCTGCATACGCGGGCGGAACTGACCGGGCCGAACACCATCAGGCTGATCGACAGCGGCAAGACCGTCACCGCCGAGCGCATCGTCATTGCCGTCGGCGGCCACCCGACGCCGCACGACGCGCTGCCGGGGCATGAACTCTGCATCAGCTCGAACGAAGCCTTCGACCTGCCGGAGTTGCCGAAGTCGATCATTATCGCCGGCGGCGGCTATATTGCGGTCGAATTCGCCAACATTTTCCATGGTCTCGGCGTCGAAACGACATTGATCTACCGCGGCAAGGAAATCCTGTCGCGCTTCGATCAGGACATGCGCCGCGGGCTGCATGCGGCAATGGAACAGAAGGGTATTCGCATCCTGTGCGAGGACGTTTTCAAGTCCATTACCAGGAATGCCGATGGCCGGCTGACCGCTGAAACGATGAAGCATGGCGCGCTGGTCGCCGATCAGGTGATGCTGGCGCTCGGCCGTGTCGCCAATACCAAGGGCCTTGGCCTGGAGGCGGCAGGTGTTGCGGTCAATGAGCGCGGTGCGATCATCGTTGACGCGTTTTCGCGCACCAGCGCGCCCGGCATCTATGCGCTCGGCGACGTCACCGATCGCGTTCAGCTGACCCCCGTCGCCATCCACGAGGCGATGTGCTTCATCGAAACGGAATACAAGGGCAATCCGACATCCCCGGATCACGACCTGATCGCGACGGCGGTGTTTTCCCAGCCGGAGATCGGCACGGTCGGACTGTCCGAAGAGGCCGCCGCCAAAAAATTCCAGGATCTGGAAATCTACCGGGCGGAATTCCGGCCGATGAAGGCGACGCTGTCGGGACGCAGTGAAAAGACGATCATGAAGCTGATCGTCAATGCAGCCGACCGCAAGGTTGTCGGCGTCCATATTCTCGGCCATGAAGCCGGCGAGATGGCGCAGTTGCTCGGGATCACGCTGAAGGCCGGCTGCACCAAGGATGACTTCGACCGGACCATGGCCGTGCATCCGACAGCGACCGAGGAGCTGGTCACCATGTACAATCCGACCTACCGGGTGAAGAACGGCGAGAAGGTCGGCTAAACCGGCACCGGTCACTTGCAAACCCACAGGCAACGTGCGCGCGAAGTCATCGCTGAGCGCACTTTGCTGGCACAATGGCTTTGCAATCCCCATGTTAACGTTTATAAGCCCGCATCCGCAAAATCGCTGGTTTCCCTCAAGGGAGGCTGCGGTTCAGGAATTGTACCGTTGATACACGGTTCAAAACCGGTTTCAGGCGGCATTGCCCGGAGGTTGTCCGGCGATGCGACTGCTGCTGCGGCGGACCTTGCGCAAGAGAACAGGTGATCGACATGGTACAGAATTGGACCCCGAACAGCTGGCGGCAGAAGCCTATCCAGCAGGTGCCGGATTTTCCGGATATGGCAGCGCTCGCAGCCGCCGAGGCGCAGCTTGCAACCTATCCGCCGCTGGTTTTCGCCGGTGAGGCACGCCGCCTGAAGACCCAGCTTGCCAGTGTTTCGGAAGGCAAGGGTTTCCTTTTGCAGGGCGGCGATTGCGCCGAGAGCTTTGCAGAACATGGCGCTGACACGATCCGCGACTTCTTCCGCGCCTTCCTGCAGATGGCGGTCGTCCTGACGTTCGGCGCCCAGCAGCCCGTCGTCAAGATCGGCCGTATCGCCGGCCAGTTCGCCAAGCCGCGCTCTTCCAATATCGAGAAGCAGGGCGACATCGAACTGCCGAGCTATCGCGGCGATATCATCAACGGCATCGAGTTCAACGAAAAGGCCCGTATTCCGGACCCGGAACGCCAGATCATGGCCTATCGCCAGTCGGCGGCGACGCTGAACCTTTTGCGCGCCTTCGCGATGGGCGGTTACGCCAACCTTGAAAACGTGCACCAGTGGATGCTCGGCTTCGTCAAGGAAAGCCCGCAGGCCGAGCGCTACCGCAAGCTCGCCAACCGGATTTCCGAGACCATGGATTTCATGAAGGCGATCGGCATCACCTCGGAGAACCATCCGAGCCTGCGCGAGACCGATTTCTTCACCAGCCACGAGGCGCTGCTGCTCGGCTACGAGCAGGCGCTGACGCGCGTCGATTCGACCTCGGGCGACTGGTATGCCACGTCCGGCCACATGATCTGGATCGGCGATCGTACCCGCCAGGCCGATCACGCCCATATCGAATATTGCCGCGGCATCAAGAACCCGCTCGGTCTCAAGTGCGGTCCTTCCCTGACGGCTGACGGCCTGATCGAACTCATCGACCTGCTCAACCCGCAGAACGAAGCCGGCCGCCTGACGCTGATCTGCCGCTTCGGCCACGACAAGGTTGCCGACCATCTGCCGCGCCTGATCCGTGCGGTCGAAAAGGAAGGCCGCAAGGTCGTCTGGTCCTGCGATCCGATGCATGGCAACACGATCACGCTCAACAACTACAAGACCCGCCCGTTCGAGCGGATCCTGTCGGAAGTCGAGAGCTTCTTCCAGATCCACCGCGCCGAAGGCACGCATCCGGGCGGCATCCATATCGAGATGACCGGCAATGACGTGACGGAATGCACAGGCGGCGCCCGCGCGTTGTCGGGTGCCGATCTTGCCGATCGTTACCACACCCATTGCGACCCGCGTCTGAACGCCGACCAGGCTCTTGAGCTTGCCTTCCTGCTGGCAGAGCGCATGAAGGGCGGCCGCGATGAAAAGCGGATGGTCGTCAACGGCTGATCAGCGCCGCTGATAACAGCCTTTAGCGCATTGAAATTGACAAGACCGGGTTGGCTGACGAAGCTGACCCGGTTTTTTCATGCCTGCATGACGGGCCAATCGGTATATTCAAAGGGGATGAGCATGGCGCAAGAGCATACCGGATCCTGCAATTGCGGCGCGGTGCGCTTTCGCACGCGCGGGAGGCTGCGCGAGGTGATCGCCTGCCATTGTTCGCAATGCCGCAAGCAGACCGGCCTGTACTATGCGGCGACCAATGTTCTCGACAGCGAACTTGATCTCGAAGGGGCCGAGAATATCACCTGGTATCGCTCAAGTCCGCAGGCCCGCCGGGGGTTCTGCAAGACCTGCGGCTCGGCGCTGTTTTGGAAGATGGATGGTCTCGATTACTCGTCGATCATGGCCGGAGCCTTCGACACACCGACCGGCCTCGCCTTCGGCGTCCACATCTTTTGCGCCGACAAGGGCGATTTCTATGAGATCAATGATGATCTGCCGCAATTTGCGCAGTCAAGTTCCTGATGGGGCCGGAAGCAGCCGCCGGCCTCAAAGGGCGGCAGCGTCGATCGACCGGACGGCCTCTTTGTAGGCCCACTGGAGTGCGCAAAACTTGACGGATTGCCAGCGCTTGTAATCCTCGACGAACGAGGCTGTTGCCCAAATCCGGTTTCGGCTGCCGTTGCGCTCCTGCCAACCGAGCGAGCCCAATGCCTCGGCGCGCGCGAAAAGGCGGCGGACATGGGTGCGCGAGAGCGAGTAGTGGCTGGAGAGTTCGGAGAAGCGCAGATCTTCGACCCAGTGAAGGCCATCCTGCGGTTCGACATTGGCAATCCGCGCGATGAAATCGTCCAGGATCAGGCCGCCATATTCGGTCCAGACGAAACAGGAAATACTGAGTGGCGGCTCGCGCCATGCCGGGTCGGCGATCAGCCGCTTGGCGGCGAGCGGCTGGGCGCGGCAGAAAATCTCCGAATCTGCCTCCAGCCGTGCAACCCGGTCACCCTTGTCGATGAGGTCGAGGCTGCGCATCTGGCCACGGAACCACAGCGTCATGGCCTCGTGGCTGCTTTCGGTCGGCTCCATGGGACGGCTGCGTTTGCTGGGCGATCCCGCAACGTCACGGACGAGCTTATAGGCCCGCAACTCCGCCAGGAACGCCGTAGCGGTGTTGCGGCTCGCCAGGCCCGTCTGAGCGATGACGCCGAGAAGCCTTGCTGCAGTGATGCCGGACAGCGGATCGGCGGGGTCGCGCTGCAGATGCAGGGCGTAGGCCGCCTGGGTAAGAAGCCATTTCTGCTGGGCGGCAACCAGACGGGCGATCCGCGGAAAGTGATCGTATAGCTCGATCATATGCCGCGCCCCCTGCTGCAAGACAGGGAAGAGGATAGGATTCGCCACAAACAGGTCAACCTCGGCGGAGAAGCTGACTTTGGTGGTGTCGATCGCAGATGACTGAATGCCGGTCATGTCCTTACCGAAAGTCCAGTGGGTCACTGTGTCGGGCCGGGAATCGGCCAAAGTCCTATTGTCGTATGTCACTCGCAAAACGGTATAAGTCCATCATTTGTTTCACCAAAGGGTGCAAATAACAGACGGTTCTTGCCTGCAATCTATTCAGAAAAAAAAGACCGGATGGCAGGGATGCCATCCGGTCAGAGAAAGAAAAAGCATTTTGTGACGTTTATTGAACCAGAACCGGCTGCAGGCAGTTGACACCGGTCACGCGAACATCCGCTTCACCGACCCGCACGCCGACGGCGAGAAGCAGGTTATAGATCAGTGTGTCGATCGCCGGCGTGACCGCGCCCAATGTCTGGGCGAGCGCCGCCTGAACGAGCTTGGGACTGCCGAGTGAGAGGAACAGCACCTGGATATCGACATCCAGATTGTTGAGCAGGGTCTGCGTGGTCGAGGTCAGGATGTCCTTGGTCGAGACGCTTTTGACGGCGTTCGCGGCGACCTCGGACGGGCTGAACGTCAGTCTCTGCGGCTGCATGTTCTGTGTTTCGACATGAGCAAGACCGTCAATCTTGACCAGCAGGGAGTCGAGGATCCGCGCTTTTACGACCCTTGCCTCATCGCTGAAGTTTGACAAAACGGTAGGGTTCACCGTTCCGATCGCGATCTCCGCAACGCCCGGAACGGCATCGATGGAGACGCTGGCATTGGTCGTTGAACCGCCGTAGCAGCGAATATCGGCAAGCTTGCCTTCGGCGTGGGCAACTTCGATGTAGATCGGCAGCTTGATCCGCAAACCGGCAAGCAGGGACAGTCCATCGATATTCACTTCGATGGCAAGCCGCGTCTGAGCGGTGCGAACGGCCGAACCGGGCGCGCCCAGCCTGTGCGCCGGTGTTGAGACCGGCGGTTCGCCGATGGCAAGATTGACGCTGGCCGACGCAATGCCCGGAAGACCGGCCACTGCAGCCAGCGATATCTGGTTGGTGCCGTTTGCAAGTGCTGCTGCGGCCGAAACGATGTCGAGCGCGCTGACCTTCATCGCCCAGTTCGACCCGGCATCGACTTTCAATCCCTTTTTCGGATCGATGTTGAGGATCTGCGACAAGGTGAAGGTTTTCTTGTTGAGCTTGGTGGCCGTTTCGAGCGCTTTGAGGGCCGTCGTCGCCGTGCTGGAGATACCGTGAACGGCCTGCATCGAGGCAAGCAGTTGCGGCATGGTCAGGTTGGCCTTCAAGACGTCGTCATAGCTCGCCGCCGTCAGGCTCAGGCGGGTGGCAACGCTTTTGAGAAAGGGCTGAACATCGACATCCGCATCGACCAGCGCCTGATAATCCATCACCTTCAAGGAGATCGTCGTGCCGAGCATCTGGCCAAGCAGCTGATTGAGGATGCCGCCATTGAGGCTTGCCAGCCGTGAACCGATGGAGAAGGCTGCAAGCTTGGTGCTGGCGGCCGTGCCAACGGCGCGCATCGTCGGCGGTGCGCTGAACATGGCGGCAAGGTGCAGCGTGCCTTCCTTCTCGACAGAGACCTGGGCTGCATCCGCCGGCGTGGCATTGGGGATGAAACGTTGACCGGTTGCGAGCGCCGGATCGGGGACATAGCGTCCCTTGACGATCGTGACGATGCCGTTCTTCATCGCGGCAACGTCTTTCTGGATGACTTTTCCGTCCGGATCGATCAAGCCGTCCTTGGTCGCAATCGCCAGGGGAAGGCCATTGGTCTTGAAGTGATTGCGCGCAGCATTCTCGACATTGGGCAGGTCCGAGGCCGCGACGATGGCGGTGAGGTCGGCGATGCCCTGCATCTCCTGCTTCTGCAGCGTCAGATAGCCAAAATCGATCCCCAGCCCGAGTGAGAGCACGACGAGGGGCAGGACAAGGGCTGCGGATACACCGATATTGCCCGAGGTATTGGTGAGAATATTGCGTCGTTTCAGAGCTTCGCGGGCCATCAAATACCTCCCAGCCTGATTGTTGCGTAACGTTTGATTTCCTCATCGGGCAGCGCGAAGGAAAACAGTTTCCAGATCGGCAATTCGCTCGAGTCGTAGACAATGGTGACGGTAAACTGGTTCAGATTGCTGATATCGTCCTCGACATCGACCGAGAGTTTCGCCTTGTTGATGAAGGCATAATCCAGCGTCGATGTCTGGATGAACGATTTAGCGAGACTCTTTCGTTCCGTCGCCGAAAGTCCGGCCACAGCGGTTCGCGCCGCATCAGCGGCGATCTGCTGGATGGCGTGCGTGGCGCTCAGATAGATGCCGTAGCCGATCATGGTGAAAATGGTCAGGAAGAACAGCGGCGCGATGATCGCAAATTCCAGCGCTGCGGCACCGTCCGTATTGTTGCGCATCCGCGCCATAAAAGACATACAACACACTCCCAGGTTTGCACCGGGTCGATATATCGATCCTGTTACACCTATATCGTGTGCTTCATTTGTTAATTTTTCTATACGCTAATAAATGGGCTTTTACATTCCTGCGTTTAAATGTTGTATTTCTTATATTTATGGTTGTGCCATATTCGTTCGGTTGCGCTTGACGCGGCCGCGTCAGAGCCGGAATGGCACAGGTAAAGTCAGGTCTGCGCGCTTCCTGTGTCCCTGTATTGCGCAAGCAGCGCCTGCAATCGGCCGACATCGGTGCGCAGTTCGGCGATTTCGCGCAGCAGCACCGTATCGATTTTGTGATGCAGCGAAATCAGCTCGACTTCGGATTTGAGATTGACCTCGTAGTCCTTCGAGGCATCGAAACGATCCTTCATTGCCTGCCGGTTCTGCGACATCATGATGATCGGCGCCTGCAGCGCTGCGATCATCGACAAGAGCAGGTTGAGGAAGATGAAGGGGTAGGGGTCGAAGGCATTTTGTGTCAGCAAAACCGTATTGGCGGTGGCCCAGACGGCGAGGAAGATGAGGAATGCGACGATAAAACCCCAGGAGCCGCCAATGCGGGCAATGCTGTCTGCCGTCCGGTCACCGAAGGATTGACCGGCAATGAAGGCTGCGTTGGTGTCCTGGGACAGGATCTTGCGTTCTTTGGCGTGCCGCAGGACATGGCGTTCCACGTCGCCGAGTTCAGTGCTCGGTTTGCCAAACAGGAGGTGGGAGACTTCGTCGAGGTGAGACATGGGCCGGCTCCGTCAAATAACGTTGCCCGTTTTATACCGAGTCTCGATGATAGAAACCTATCTCTATTATCGAGACTTGGTATGGGCCCATGCCGGTAAATTGCGGAAACGCCGATCGCCGGCGTCCCCCTTCTTTTTACATCGCCGCGCCGGCGAACAGATCCGCATGCGACTGGAAGAACCGTTCCGTGCCAAAGCGCTGGCCGAACATCATGTCGTGCTGCAGGAAACGATAGTCGCGGATGCGCGGCGGGATCGTCTTTTGCCGTGCCCAGGCGGCCGTTTCCTTGCCCTTGTCATCGACGAGCATGTAGCGGTCGATGACGCGGTATTTGTCGAAGATGTTGCCGAGGAAGCCTGTGTAGTAGGGATGCTCGAAGCCGCCCTGCTTGAGGATCTGGTAGGAGAGGAAGGCCGGGCTGATGGTGCCGATATCCTTGACCGGGCCGGTCTTGTTCGACCAGACGACCAGCGGTGTTTCATGCTGCGCCTTCATCTGCTCGAGCGAACCTTTGCGCGACGCCGTGACGTCGTTCATGAAGCCGGTATTCGGATAGACCGTGTTGAGCGGCGGCAGATGATCGCCGAACAATACGATGATCGTCTCGCGGTCACGCTCCTTGGCCCAGTCCATCAGCATCTTCAGGCTGTCGTCGGCTTCCTTGATGCCTTGTGCATAGGTTTCGAGAACCTGCTTGTCGACGGCGGGAAGATTGCCTTCGACCTTGATGGTGTTCTTGGCGTAGCGGTTTGCCTCATAGGGACCATGGCCCTGCAGCGTGACGGTGAAGAAGAAGAACGGATCGCGCAGCTGGTCGGCCTGGCGGATGATTTCCTTGGTCAGCGATTCATCCGATGCGAAGATGCCGCGCTTTTGCATCACCGGCATATTCTCTTCCGACCTGAACTGCTCGAAGCCGAAGGCCTTGTAGACGGCGCTGCGGTTCCAGAACCATTTCTGGAACGGATGAACGGCACGCGAAACGTAACCTTCGCCACGGAAGAAGGTGGCAAGCGACGGGATCGGGTTGCGGATATACTGCTGGTAGGGAATGCTGCCATAGGGCAGGAAGGCGTTCGAAAAGCCGGTCAGCGCCTCGAATTCGACATTGGCCGTCATGCCGCCGAACTCGGGCGAGAACACGTTGCCGGACTGCATTTCGCGGATGGTCGGCATCGGATCGGGCGACAGCTTGACGTTTGGCAGGCGGGTCGGATCCCAGAAGGATTCGCTCATCAGCACGATCACGTCGGGCTTGCCGCGATGGGTCGTGCCTGCCGGCACCGGCTTGGTCGGAATCTTGTTGATGGCTTCCGACATGTAGCCTGCGGGCGCCGTGACGTTGGCCATCGGCAGATTGAGCGCAAACGCCATGGTGAAGCCGTTGTGACGGTAGTTTTCGGTCTGGTCCCACATGATCGGAATGACCTGCAGGCGATCGCGCACCCAGGAGAAGTTGTTGTAGTCCATCAGGTGGTAGAACGCGCCCAGCAGCGGCAGCGCGACGGCGAGCCGTGTCAGGCGTTGACGGCGGGTCAGCACAGGAAAGCGCCGCCAGGCGAACCGGGCAAGCCAGGCAAGGGCAACGACCGCGACAACCATGCCGGCAACGATGCCGACAGCTGTCCAGGGCCGGTCTCTGACCAGAACCGGCATCAGTTCCATGATCTGGCGCCCGAACAGGAAGTCTGTCGGATAAAGGGGATCGGACAGGAAAATCTGCTTCTGGCGGCTGACGAGCGCCGGCACAAGCGCCAGCGGCGCAATCAGGATGACGCCATAATTTTCGCGCGCGAAGGCCGCATCAATTGCCAGGAACAGCAGAAAGAACACGCCGGCGGTGGTCCAGGCCGGGCGGGCCGGGTCGAGGAAAAACAGCGCTGCTTCCGTGACCGAATTGCGGGCGATCCATTCGACGAAGAAGATCAGCGTAATCGACAAAAGCAGCGACAGGGAGAGGTGTCTTGCAATGGAAAGCGCCTTGGCATGGCGGTGGCCGAAACCGATTTGCGGGCCATAGGACCTGGAAGCGGTGGCAGCGATTGCTGCCGATTCAAAACTGGCCAAGGCCGTCTCCAATTTTTACAAAACTGTCTTCCTAATGTCATACAGATGTCATCTTGAACGGAGGATGAATAATTCAAGCGGCGTTTTCCCCCGTCTTTTTTCGATGGTGCTTTCAAGGGGGAAACGGAGCGGCGCAGCGGCTTTCAGCCAGCGCTCAGGCGCTGCAATCCTCTGTTGAATTGATTTTTTTCTGACTTGCGGGCAAGCACGGGGTATTTTGAGGCTAAATGCGATAAACACATCACCGGATGCCCCGGCATCCGCGATAGCAAGCTCAAGTACAGGCCTGTTCATGACCGCGCAAAAGACCATTTCCACGACGTTCCGCATCGCGGTTGCCCAGCTGAACCCGACTGTGGGAGACGTTGCCGGCAATCTTGCCAAGGCCCGGGAAGCGCGCGCCGACGCGGCGCGCAGCGGCGCCGACCTTCTGCTTTTGACCGAACTGTTCATTTCCGGCTATCCGCCGGAGGATCTGGTTTTGAAGCCGGCTTTTCTCAAAGCCTGCCAGAAGGCGATCGATGCGCTCGCCGCCGACACCGCCGATGGCGGCCCGGGTGTCGTCGTCGGTTATCCGCGGCAGGGCGAAGCGGGGCGCCACAACTCCGTTGCCGTTCTCGATGGAGGCCGGGTTCTGGCCCTTCGCGACAAGGTCGATCTGCCGAACTACGGCGAATTCGACGAGAAACGGGTCTTTACCGAAGGTGCCATGCCGGGGCCGGTCAATTTCCGCGGCGTGCGGATCGGCATCCCGATCTGCGAGGAAATCTGGAATGATCTCGGCATCTGCGAGACGCTGGCGGAAAGCGGAGCGGAGATCCTGCTCGTGCCGAACGGCTCGCCCTACTATCGCGGCAAGGTCGATGTCCGTCATCAGGTGGTGCTTCGCCAGGTGATCGAAACCGGTCTGCCGCTGATTTTCGCCAATCAGCTCGGCGGCCAGGACGAACTGGTGTTCGACGGCGCCAGCTTCGCCTTCAATGCCGACAAGAGCATGGCCTTCCAGATGAGCCAGTTCGAGGAGAGCCTTTCCGTCTCCGAGTGGCGCAGAAACGGCGACGGCTGGGTCTGTGAACAGGGGATGATGTCGCGCCTGCCGCAACAGGAGGAGGCCGACTACCGCGCCTGCATGCTGGGCTTTCGCGACTACGTCAACAAGAACGGCTTCAAGAACGTTGTGCTTGGGCTCTCCGGCGGTATCGATTCGGCGATCTGCGCGGCCCTTGCTGTCGATGCGCTGGGCGAGGAGCGGGTGCGCACGGTGATGCTGCCTTATCGCTATACCTCGTCGGATTCGTTCAAGGACGCCGAGGATTGCGCCAAGGCGCTCGGCTGCCGTTACGACATCGTGCCGATCGAGGAGCCGGTGCAGGGCTTCCTCAGTGCGCTTTCGGAAACGTTCGAGGGAACGGAATCCGGCATCACCGAGGAAAACCTGCAGAGCCGCACACGCGGCACGATCCTGATGGCGCTGTCCAACAAGTTCGGCTCGATGGTTGTCACCACCGGCAACAAGTCGGAAATGTCGGTTGGCTATGCGACGCTCTATGGCGACATGAACGGCGGCTTCAATCCGATCAAGGATCTCTACAAGATGCAGGTCTACGGGCTGTCGCGCTGGCGCAACACCACCGTGCCGCCGGGCGCGCTCGGGCCGTCGGGCGAAGTCATCCCGAAGAACATCATCGACAAGGCGCCGTCTGCCGAGCTTCGCCCGAACCAGACCGACCAGGATTCGCTGCCGCCCTATCCGGTGCTTGACGATATCCTCGAATGCCTGGTCGAGAAGGAGATGGGCACCGAAGAGATCGTGGCGCGTGGTCACGACGAGGCGACGGTGCACCGGATCGAGCATCTGCTCTACATCGCCGAATACAAGCGCCGCCAATCGGCACCGGGCGTGAAGATAACCCAGAAGAATTTTGGCCGTGACCGCCGCTATCCGATCACCAACCGGTTCCGCGACCGGTAGTTTTCGGAAAGGAAGAAGCAGGATGCGCAGCTCGGTCGAAATCTACACGATTGCCAGCGGTGAAAGCCGGGTGGTCTGGCAAACGGATGAGCTGGTCGAGGCTCCGAACTGGTCGCCCGATGGACAGTCGCTGGTGATCAACGGTGACGGCCTGCTCTACCGCTTGCCGCTTTCCGGCGGCGAACCGGTGCTGATCGACACGGGCTTTGCACGCACCTGCAACAATGATCACGGCATCTCGCCCGACGGCAAAACCATCGTCATCAGCGACAAGACCGAGTTCGGCGCGTCCACCATTTATACGCTTCCTGCGACGGGCGGGCTGCCAAAGCAGGTGACTGAGAACCGGCCGTCCTATTGGCATGGCTGGTCGCCGGACGGAAAGACGCTTGCCTATTGCGGCATCCGCGACCAGGTCTTCGATATCTACACCATCCCTGTCGATGGCGGTGATGAGACGCGGCTGACCTTCGGCGAGGGACGCAATGACGGGCCCGACTACAGCCCGGATGGAGAATGGATTTATTTCAACTCCAGCCGGACCGGCCAGATGCAGATCTGGCGCATCCGGCCCGATGGCTCCGATGTCACACGCGTTACCGACAGCGAATACGGCGACTGGTTCCCGCATCCGTCGCCCGATGGCAAGCACCTGCTCGTCATCTCCTACGATGGCGACGTCTTCGACCATCCGCGCGACCTCAATGTCCGGCTGCGGCTGATGGAACCGGATGGCAGCAATGCCCGCATCCTGTTCGGCCTGTTCGGCGGGCAGGGCTCGATCAACGTTCCCAACTGGTCGCCCGATGGCAAGGAGTTTGCCTTCGTGCGCTATCAGCCGGCACCCTGACGGGATTTTCGTTTAGTAGCGCAATACAAAAATACGCAACAGCGGTTGTTGTTTATCTTGCGCACAATCATTCCTTTTCCTATTGTTTTCTAAAGTAGGGGAAGGGGAAATGCCCGTTCATCACCGAGTTGCGGTGCTTATTGACGCGGAAAACGTATCCGGAGATTTCGCCGCGTCTGTTCTACGCGAAGCAGGCGCCCATGGGGCGACGGTAATGCGCCGCGCCTATGGCGATTTTGCCCAAGGGAGAGGCTCAAGCTGGCTTGAGGCTGCCGTGCCCTATGCAGTTGACACCATTCAGGTTTCAAGCCCGATCAAGAGCAAGAATTTCAGCGACATGCGCATGACAATCGACGCGGTGGAACTGTTGTTTGCCAACAAAGTTGATGTTTTCTGCCTCGTATCTTCGGATGGCGATTTTACCCCGCTTGCCATCTATCTGCGCGGAGCCGGCAAGCTCGTGGTCGGCATCGGCGGCCAGCAGGCATCCGCATTGTTTCGCCAAAGCTGCGACGCCTTTCATATCGTTGTCCCGCCCGCCAATGTTCCGGCTCCGGTTGCCTCGACGCCGAAACCTCAAATGAAACCCGCCGGGAAGTCAGGCAAAGAGCAGGGCTTGCTGTCTCTTGTAAGTGCGGCAATCAAAACGCTTGGTGCCGATACGGACAATGGATGGGTTTCAATTGCCAGGTTGGGAAAGGCTTTGCGTGCGGTTGCTCCAAATTTCACGACAAAGTCTTATGGCTCTGGCACTTTGACAAAGATTCTTCTTCAGGAACCGTTACTCGATTTACAACAGCGTGAAAAAGGGATGTTCGCGCGTGTAAGGCCCGGGATCACCGTCATTTCCGCGCTAGAGGGCCGCCGCAATTAACGGATTTCCAACCAGCTTGTTTAAATGAAACTTGCGCTTTTCCCGCTAGTCTTTGCCTCAATCCACGCGTGAACCTTGAGGGCTGGTTCGGCGAAAAAGACCAGTTGAGGCGGGCATGGCGGCAAAGGTGGCAAAGCGGAAGTCGGGCAAGGCGGTACTGGGCATCCATGCAGCCTGCACGCTGGTTGCCTTCCTGATCGTCGCAAGCCTTGCCTTCGTGCTCGACCGTTCCGTCACCGAGGCCGACCGGTTCGGGCTGACCGCCGAGCGAAAACTGGTCGAAAGCGAGATGCAGCATCAGGTCGATGCCGTCGTCCAGTATCAGGCCCAGCTGTCCTATTGGGACAAGAGTTTCGCGCAGCTCGCCAACAGAACCTTCACCGATGCTTTCGTCCGGCAAGAGCTGACTGGCTGGCTGTGGAGGGATTTCGGTTTTTCCTGGATGATCTTTGCCGACGCTTCCAGCCGCACGTTGCTGGCCGTGGAGAACGGCCAGAAGGTCGATCCTGAACTGGGCGCGCGAACCCTGAAATGGGTCGATGACCTCATCGAGAAGGCGAACGACCTTTACGAGACGGCACTCGTCGCCAAGGGGGCCGGTTGGGCGCTGCGATCCACGGAGACGGACAAGGATGCGCTGGCAGCGCCTCTACCGGGCATCCACGCCGCGGACCTGCGGATGATCGACGGCAAGATGAGTATCGTCGTGGTTCAGGCTGTCGTTCCCAGGACGCTGGACATTCCGGCCAGCCGGCGCAGACCGGTGTTCATGATCACCGTCAAGCCTTTCACCGGCCGTATGGTCCGCGATATGGAAGACAGGCTCAACATTAACAATCTCGGCTTTGCACCGTTGCGCCAGGTGCCGAAGGGCTCCATTCAGGTCGCGATCAGCGATTGCTTCCAGCCTGCCTGCATGGTCGCGGCCTGGACGCCGCGGGCGCCGGGCAGTTTCGTTCGATCCGAGACGCTGCCGAGCGTGATCGTCATTGCGATGCTGGGCTCTTTGATCATGGCCTTCATCGCGGCCCGGTTTGGAGCGGTGTTTTCAGCTCTCCAGACCAGCGAAGCGGAAAACCGGCATCTTGCCAAGCACGACCGCCTGACCGGCCTGTTGAACCGCAGCGGTTTCGACGATGTCCTGCATGCGTCGCTTGCCAAGGTCACGGAGCGGCCGTTCTCGCTGCTTTGCCTCGATCTGGACAAGTTCAAGGCCGTCAACGACACCCATGGTCATCCGGCCGGCGATGCCGTGCTGAAGACGCTTGCATCGCGCTTTGCCGCCCGTGTTGCCAATCGTGGCGTCGTTGCCCGGCTCGGCGGCGACGAATTCGTCATCATTCTCGATCATACGGTGTCGCGCCCGGATGTCATGGCGCTTGCCGACGCGCTGCTCGTCGAAACGCAGGTGCCGGTGCCGTTCGAGGGACAGTCGCTTCGCGTCGGCAGCAGCATCGGCGTGGCTTTTGCCCCCGAACACGGAAAAATCGCCCGTGAAATCGTGCCATTGGCCGATCAGGCGCTGTATCTGGCCAAGCGTCGCGGCCGCAATCGCGTTCAGACCGCCGATGATCTTGCCGTTGCGGATCATCTCCCGCAAAACGAACAGGCTGCCTGATCAGCGCTGGGGCGCCGGAATGTTATAGGGGGTGATGACCTCCACCGCCGACAGGCGCGCAGCCCCCGGGCTGATCAAAGCGCCTCTTCGCCCCATCACCGCCCGAAACGCGGTGCGCACATCGGTCTTCAAGTCATGATGCAGGACGAAATGGATCTGCCCATGGCGCAGCAGTTCGAGGTTCCCGGCATCGAGATCATGGGCCACGAAGATCGCACAGGCGCGGCCTGCCGCAGCAAAGGCGGCAAGGACCGCCCGGTTGCCGCCGCCGATCGAATAGACGGCATTGATGCCCGGATGGTTTGACAGCGCCTCGGCTGCGAGCGCGCCGGTTGCGTCGTCCCGGCCAAGGCCTTCGCTGATCTCAACGATGCCGATCGACGGATAGCGTTGGCGCAATATGCGGCGAAAGCCGATCTCGCGTTCTTCTTCCCCACGAAACCGGCTGCTCGACAATGTTGCAAGCACCGTCGCCGGCTGGCCGGCAAAGCGCTCGCCAATGAGGTAGGCGGCCGTTTCGCCGGCGGCCCTGTTGTCCGCGCCGGCATAGGCGCTCCGCGGGGCGTTCGGCAGGTCGGTGACCAGAGTGACGACAGGGATGCCGGCCTGTTCGAGCCGCGCCACGGCCGGGCTGATCTCGGGTACATCGGGCGCCTTGAGCACGACCCCGTCGGTGCCGCGCAAACGGACGCGGTCAAGCAGCTGGACGATGTCCTGCGGGCGCATCTGTTCGGCGAAATGGAAGCGCGAGCGGAAGATCGTCGGCAGGAATGTCAGGCTCTCGCTTTCGAAGGCATCGCGAACGGTGTCTGTAAAGCGGTCGGGCGCTTCCATAATGATGTCGATGCTGAATTTTCGCCCCTGAATCTCGACGCCGGCCTGCTGCTTTTCAAGCTCGCGAATTGCGGCGCGGACGCGCAGCTCCGTCTGTTTGCGCACACCCGGCCGGCTGTTTAGAACACGGTCGACCGTGGCGGCGCTGAGGCCTGCCTGAAACGCAATGTCCTTGACCAGAAATTCGTGGGCCATCATCGTTCCGTCCTGATGGTTTTTTGATGGGTTTCTGCTCTATATCAGCTTTTTCCTCCGCGTATAGTGCCGGTATCGAAGCGCATCCGGCGGGAGGATCTGGGATGAAGAGCGACAATATCTTGAAGCAGCGCGCGGACCGGGTGTGGCTGACGGAGGCCGCCTGTGATCTCGACGATTTTCGCGCCGGGGTGGAGCGCACGACCATGCTTGCCGACTATCCGCATGCGGCGGCCGTCGAGAAGAACGTGCTGATCTATGATGGCGCCAGCGTGCTGAAGGCGGCCGCAAGTGGAGACGGACGCCGGGCGGTGCTTGCCGAAATCTGTGAGGCCTTTGCCAGCGGGCCAGGTGTCATTGTGCTTAAGCGCGCCTTTGAGAATACTGACGTCATCGATGCGGCGAGCGGCATTTTCGACGAGATCATCAACGAGCAGCATCGTACTCATACCGGCGGTGGCGACCACTTTGCCAAGCCCGGTGCCAACGATCGCATCTGGAATTCGCTGGAAAAGCACTGCCTGAGGGATCCGGAGAATTTTGCCGCCTATTACGGCAACGCTCTGATCGCGCTGGTCAGCGAAGCCTGGCTCGGGCCGAGCTACCAGATGACGGCGCAGGTCAACCGGGTCAACCCGGGCGGCGCCGCCCAATCTGCCCACCGGGACTACCATCTCGGCTTCCAGACATCGGCAGTGATCGAGCAGTTTCCGGCCCATGTCCACCGGCTGTCGCCGGTACTGACCTTGCAGGGCGCCGTTGCCCATTGCGACATGCCGCTGGAAAGCGGGCCGACGCTGTTCCTGCCCTACAGCCAGACCTATGTTCCCGGCTATCTGGCTTTGAAACGCCCGGAATTCCGGGAGTATTTCGACCGCAACCATGTACAGCTGCCCTTGTCGAAGGGCGATCTGGTGTTTTTCAACCCGGCGCTCTTCCACGCCGCCGGAACCAATCGCTCGCAAGACATCAAGCGCGTCGCCAACCTGCTGCAGGTGTCGTCCGCGTTCGGCCGCGCGATGGAGACGGTCAATCGGGAAAGGATGAGCGCAACGCTCTATCCGGCTTTGAAAGCCATGCTCGCCGATGGCCGCCTGTCGGGCGCGCAGGCGGCGTGCGCCATCGCATCCTGCGCCGAGGGGTACTCCTTTYCGACCAATCTCGACCGCGATCCTCCCGTCGGCGGCCTTGCACCGAAGACGCAGGCCCAGCTGATGCAGGAAGCGCTTGCCGGCGGCTGGGAGGCGGCTGCGTTTACCGCAGCACTCGCAGCGCAGTCGGACAGGAGACTCAGCTAGCAGCGCCGAATGAAACATTGCGAACCCCCACCCGAATTTCGGGCGGGGGTCTTTTGACAAAATCGACATCGAACATGGAGGAAAGCCCAATGAGCAGTGAAAATGGGAGCAATGACTATGGCCGGCTCGACGGCAAGGTGGCGATTGTTACCGGCGGGACGCAAGGGCTGGGGGCGGCGATCGCGACGCTGTTTGCCAAGCGCGGTGCTGCCGGCATCGTGATCTGCGGCCGCAATGCCGCCAAGGGCGAGGCCAAGGCTGCCGAGATTGGCAAGGCGACCGGAACGAAGGTTGTCTATGTCCAGGCTGACCTCGAAAAGACAGAGGATGCACGCAAGGTGGTCGCGGCATGTGACAGAGAATTCGGTCGGGTCGATGCGCTGGTCAACGCTGCGGCAATTACCGACCGTGGAACGATCCTCGACACCAATCCGGAGCTGTTTGATCGCATGTTCGCCATCAATGTGCGTGCGCCGTTCTTCCTGATGCAGGAAACGATCAATGTCATGCGCCGCGAGAAGATCGAGGGAACCATCGTCAATATCGGTTCGATGTCGGCGATGGCCGGGCAGCCTTTCATCTCCGCCTATTGCGCCTCCAAGGGTGCGCTGGAAACGCTGACCAAGAACACCGCCTATGCGGTGTTGCGCAACAGGATCCGCGTCAATGGCCTGAACATCGGCTGGATGGCATCCGAAGGGGAGGATCGCATCCAGCGCGAATTTCATGGATCGCCCGCCGACTGGCTGGAAAAGGCGGCGGCTGGCCAGCCCTTTGGGCGCTTGGTCGATCCGGCCGAGGTGGCGCGTGCCTGCGCCTATCTGTCGTCGGCGGAATCCGGTCTGATGACCGGATCGATGATCTGCTTCGACCAATCGGTCTGGGGTGCCTATGACGGCTCGCCGCATCCGGCCGCCGCCATCTGACAAGAACGCGCGGGCCGCCTTGCAATCGGCGGCCCGCTATGACCATATCGGTTTGTTCAGGTGCCCGTGAAAACGGGAGAATCGGGAACCCGGTGAAAGTCCGGGACGTGCCCAGCGCTGTGACGGGGACGGCTTTGCATAGATGAAAGTCTGAATGATTTCAGATTTCTGCCACTGGATCTTCAAGCGATCCGGGAAGGCGGCAAAGCCGGTTGATCCGCAGTCAGAAGACCGGCCTGACAAGATAGACCAAACCCGCGCGGACGGCGGGAGGTTTCGCATTGTTGGGGATCAAACGATGCAAGCTGAACCGCAAGACCGCCTTGTGAGGGCGGACGCATTTTCATCGGACGAGCGCGCCGCCGTCTACCGCGCCATCGAAACCCGCCGCGACGTGCGCGACCAGTTCCTGCCGGCACCCTTGCCGGACGACGTCATCGCGCGGCTGCTTGCCGCTGCCCACAGCGCGCCTTCGGTCGGCTTCATGCAACCCTGGAATTTTATCGTCGTCCGCGACGAGGACAGGCGTGCGCGTGTCTTTGAAGCCTTCCAGCGCGCCAATGAGGAAGCGGCGCTGATGTTTGAGGGCGAGGCGCAGGACAAATACCGGTCGTTGAAGCTCGAAGGTATCCGCAAGGCACCGGTCAGCATCTGCGTCACCTGCGATCCGGCGCGTGCCGGAAAGGTCGTTCTCGGCCGGACGCACAATCCGCGCATGGACGCCTTTTCTACCGTTTGCGCCGTGCAGAACCTGTGGCTTGCCGCACGGGCCGAAGGGGTTGGCGTCGGCTGGGTCAGCATTTTCCACGAGCGCGATATCAAGGCCGTGCTCGGTATTCCCGATCCTATCGAGATCATCGCCTGGCTGTGCCTTGGCTATGTCGATACGCTTTATGCAGAGCCGGAACTGGCGGTCAAAGGCTGGCGCCAGCGGTTGCCGCTCAAGGATCTCGTCTTCGCCGATGCCTGGGGCGTCAGCCCCGCGGAGTGATTGGAGCGCTTCCGGTTGAGGATGAAGCGCTCTAGTTTGTCTGTTGCTGTTGCTGTTGGTATCCGGGGCCGGCCGGATGCCTCAGGTCGATCGAGGTTTCCTGCGAAGGCAGGAAGCTCGGACCGACGACGCGGACCTTGCTGTCCCGCGGATTGTAGGGGCGGTCCGCAATCGCGCTCTTCACCTCAGCCGGGGTAGCCTTATTGCGCGTGCGAAACTCGATAACGCCCTTGCCGTTGTCCGGCGTACTCTGTTGCGTCGCCGTGCGCCCGACCGGAGAGCAGCCGCACTGGCCGGGCTGGCTGAGGTCGCGGGTCTTGTAGGCGAAAGCCGACGGCAGATCGGCATACGGTTCGCCGGTGGCTG
Organism: Pararhizobium sp. P1_E7; assembly: GCF_056405855.1. Classification (NCBI taxonomy): domain Bacteria; kingdom Pseudomonadati; phylum Pseudomonadota; class Alphaproteobacteria; order Hyphomicrobiales; family Rhizobiaceae; genus Pararhizobium; species Pararhizobium sp. P1_E7. The sequence goes on from NZ_JBFUBH010000005.1 coordinate 112,582, forward strand.
CGGAGACCATCTGGTCGGTCTCTTCGGTCGCCAGCGCATGATAGTAGAGCGCCGTCTCCGCTCCCGGGCACCGCCGCTGGCAGGCTTCGGCATCGCGCTGGAAATCGGCCGGGGACGCATTTGAGGAGATCGGGAAGAACGCCCCGTCGCAGGTGCGCACGCACAATGTCCGCAGGCTGCCGGGGTAATCGTCGCTCGGCGCAAAGCCATCATCCGGCGTTGTGAAATCGGATACGTCATTGCTGTCGCGCATATCGAGATAGTCTTCGCTGATCGGCGGCAGGTCCTTCAGGATATTGCGACGGGTTTCCGGTTCCTCGACGGCGGCGCTGACGACTTCATCCTGTTCTTCAGAGCAGCGATTGACGTCGAGGGCGGCGAGGATCCGCCGCCGGGCGATCTGGCTGTCGCCTCCCGTTGCGAGGTTCTGGCGGCGTGCCTTCAGCGTTTGGAGGTCCATTTCCATCTGCGAGATTTCAGCAGCCAGGCTCTCGCAGGCTCCGTCATTCGGCCCACCGACAATGACGACGCTGTCTGAGCTGCATCCCATCCGCCTGAGATCGCTACGGGCTTGGCGCAAATCCAGGTTCTGGCGCGAGATCGCGCCGGTGTAGTCGCGCAGATTGGCATTGGAGGCGACGATTTTCGGCAGGCTGGCAAGGCGCGCATTCAGCCGTTCGCACACCGCCGAGGCGCCGGCCGTGGCCGTCATGGCCAGAAGAAGCGGGGCTATCAGCGCCGCGAAGGATATCGAACGGAGGATCACGTGTTTCTCTCGCCTGAGCATACCGGCACCTTGGCCGTGTACGAAGGAATATCCTGCGCACTCTGACTTTAGGTCTATCATAGCGCCATTCGAAGGTGGCGCAACGCAGTCCGTGCGCCAGCGTTAATGCGATGCGGGAGAATCATGCCGGGCGAGGCGGGAGAGCCACAATCGGCGGCTCTCCCGGCGCAAGGCAATTATATCAAGTCTCGACGATAGAGACCATTAAGCCGCCCGGGCGGTTTCCAGGGACATTGGCCGCTCCAGCACCGATCCGTCGATCTCGGCGACAGCCTTCATCGTCTCCAAAAGATCGGGCGTGACCTCCCAGGCTACGGCAACGGCGTAGACGGAGCCGATGCGCTGCGGTTCGCCGATGCGTTCGCCAGGGCAGCCCATCCGCCGGAACATGCGCTCCAGAAAGACGTCGGTGACGGTGACGATATGGCTGAGACCGGATGACAGGCCGAGCTCTCCGACACCGCACATCAGTTCTGCTGCGGCGATGGTCACCTGATTGGAACCGCGATCCTGCGAGATGGCCGGATCGATGCAGAAGCGGCTGGATTCCCAGACGGTGGCGCTGCGCACCTGCGGATTGCCGCCGAGCAGGATCGGAAACGTATCATCCAGCATGTTCGGCCCAAGCGTCGGCAACAGCCGCAGCGCGCCGCGCAGACGCCCCGTCTGGTCCGAATAGGACAGCACGTAGAGCGGATTGGCGTCGTCATAATGATCGATCTCCCAGTCGCCGCGAACCGATACGTCCCATTTCAGCACATCGTGAAAGACGCGCTTGCGCAGCTGGAACATGGCGTCGATATCGCGGGGATGCAGTTTGCCGGTGTTGCGGTTGAAAATCCTGATCATTGTCTGCTCCTGTGTTCGTAGGCGAGGAGCAAATGCTGTCAGGGATCTTCTGTTGTCGTAACTGTCGGTAGTGACAGGTTTCGAATGCACGCGGACTGTGCTTCCTTTGACAGGACGTCCGAGAGGACGTCCTGTCAAAGGAAGCACTTGCGGGGGAAGGTGGTGTGATTGCTGAACCGGAGCCTTGCCCGGGGGGAAATCAGAATGTCTGGATGAGATCACGCCGCACGGCCTGGGCGACGGCCTGCGTGTTGGAGACGACATTCAACTTGCGGCGGGCGTTGGTCATGAAGAAACGAACGGTGCGTTCGGAAATGCCGAGGATCGTGCCGATCTCCCAATAGCTCTTTCCCGCTGCGGTCCAGCCGAGCACTTCTGTCTCACGATGGGTCAACGTCTTGGCGCCCTGCTGCGAAAGCTCGATCCGGTTGTCGTTTTCCAGGAGGGAGGCATGGAAGAGGTTGGCCAGCAGTTGAAAGTCGCGCAGATGGTTGCGCCGGTAGGCCGGCCACTCTTCAGCCGAGACATCGGCATGGATTGCCAAAAAGGCCAGGCGGCGTGTGGGGGTCGCAAGTGGCAGCGTGACGCCATCTACGCCAAGCCCCAATCGCATAGCGGCGGAAAAGAGCGGTTCGCTTTCGGGGTGGAGTTCGCGGGCGGTCGCCCAGTCCACCGGCCGGATGCCGCCCATGGTGAGCCGAAGGACAGGATCGATCCGGTAAAATCCTTCATCGAGATAGGTTCTCACCGCACAACCGCTGAAGGTATAATGTAGCCGGTGAAACGCGAAGCCCGTCGCCAGAATGTCGACATCGGCGTAAAGCAGATTTGCAATGCTGAATGTGCTGCGCATCAGGGCGAAAAACCGTTTTGCTTCAACGAGTTTCTCGTTTTCCATAATGTCCAGCAGGTCAAAGAATGCCTGTTGGTCAGTCATGTTGCAAATACCCTGTTATTTAAGGGAATTTACCATGATAACTGTTTTTAATGTTTGTCTAGCGCAATCTTTGGTTAACAGAAATTTCCTAAATTTTACAATTTTAAATTGTAATTTTGAGCAAAATTATAACCAGATTGAGCCGGGACTCGACCGACTCAATCTGGTTCGAATCAAGCCGGGTATGAGGCTTCCACCACAGCCAGCGCTGCCATGTTGACGACGCCGCGCGATGTCACCGATGGCGACAGGATATGCGCGGGCAGGGCTGTTCCGAGCAGGATCGGCCCCACATGCAGGCTGTCGGTCATCGTCTTGACCACGCCGAGCGTGATGTTGGCGGCGTCAAGATTGGGGAAGACCAGCAGATTGGCTTCACCGGCCAGCGTACTATCGGGCATCACCCGCTTGCGCAGAATTTCCGAAATGGCGGAATCGCCGTGCATTTCGCCGTCCGCTTCGAGATCCGGCTCCAGTTCCCGGACGATCTGCATCGCCTTGCGCATCTTGAAGGCGCTTTCCGAATCCCGCGATCCGAAATTCGAATGCGACACGAGGGCTGCACGCGGCGTAATACCGAAGCGGCGGATTTCCTGCGCGGCCATCACCGTCTTCTGGGCGATTTCCTCGGCCGTCGGATCGAAGGTCACATAGGTATCGGTGAGGAAGGTGGCGCCGCGCTGCGAGATCAGCAGGCTGAGCGCCGAGAAATCCAGGACGCCCTCGCGCTTGCCGATGATCTGGGAAACGGCCCGCAGATGGGCGCTGTAGCGGCCTTCGACACCGCAGATCAGCGCATCGGCTTCACCGCGCCGGACAGCGAGCGCGCCGATGACGGTCTGGTTGGTACGGACGATGGTACGGGCAGCTTCCGGGATGACGCCGAGGCGGCCGACCAGTGCGAAATAGTCATCGACATAATCGCGGAAGCGCGGATCGCCTTCCGGGTTGACCACTTCGAAGTCCACGTCCGGGCGAATGCGCAGGCCGTAGCGCTTCAGTCGCGTCTCGATGATGTGAGGACGGCCGATCAGGATCGGGCGGGCCGTGCCGTCTTCGAGCAGCACCTGGGCGGCGCGCAGCACGCGCTCATCCTCGCCTTCGGAGAAGATCACCCGGTTCTTCTGGGCATTCTTGGCGGCGGCGAAGATCGGCTTCATGATGAAGCCGGAGCGGAAGACGAAGCGGTTGAGCTGGTCGAGATAGGCGTCGAAATCGGCAATCGGCCGGTTGGCGACGCCGCTGTCGGCGGCCGCCTTGGCAACGGCCGGCGCAATGCGCAGGATCAGGCGCTGATCGAACGGCGAGGGGATCAGGTAGTCCGGGCCGAAAACCGGTGTCTCGCCGGAATAGGCACGGGCAGCAACATCCGACGGCTCTTCGCGGGCGAGGGCTGCGATGGCGCGCACGGCCGCCATCTTCATTTCCTCGTTGATCGTGCGGGCACTGCAGTCGAGCGCGCCGCGGAAGATATAGGGGAAGCAAAGAACGTTGTTGACCTGGTTGGGAAAGTCCGAACGGCCGGTGCAGATCATCGCGTCGGGGCGGGCAGCGCGCGCCACTTCCGGCATGATTTCGGGATTGGGGTTGGCGAGCGCCATGATCAGCGGCTTTTCCGCCATCTGCACCAAAAGCTCGGGCTTCAGAACGCCTGCGGCCGAAAGGCCGAGGAAGACATCGGCACCGGCAATGCTGTCGGCCAGAACGCGGTTTTCGCTGTCCTGCGCATAGATCGACTTCCACTCGTCCATCAGCACTTCGCGGCCGGCATAGACGAGGCCTTCGAGATCGTGGACCCAGATGTTTTCGCGCCGCGCACCGAGCGTCACCAGAAGATTGAGGCAGGCGAGTGCGGCAGCACCGGCGCCCGACGTGACGATCTTTGCCTTGGCGATGTCCTTGCCGGCGAGTTCGAGGCCGTTGAGGATGGCGGCGGCGACGATGATCGCGGTTCCGTGCTGGTCGTCATGGAAAACCGGAATGTCCATCTTCTCGCGCAACCGGCGTTCGACCTCGAAGCACTCCGGCGCCTTGATGTCTTCCAGGTTGATGCCGCCGAAGGTGGGTTCCAGCGCTGCGATGACATTGACCATCTGGTCGATCTCGGGCGCATCGATCTCGATATCGAAGACGTCGATCCCTGCGAATTTCTTGAACAGGACGGCCTTGCCTTCCATGACCGGCTTGGATGCAAGCGGACCGATATTGCCAAGCCCGAGCACCGCCGTGCCGTTCGAAACGACCGCGACAAGATTGGCGCGCGCCGTGTAGTCGGCGGCGGTCGATGGATCGTCGCGGATGGCAAGGCAGGGGGCTGCAACGCCCGGAGAATAGGCGAGCGCCAGGTCGCGCTGGTTGCCGAGCGGCTTGGTCGGCTGGATCTCGAGCTTGCCGGGGCGTGGATAACGGTGGAAGAACAGCGCCTGCTCATCGAGGTCGCCGCTTGCTGGAGCCGCTGGTGTCTTGGCCTTGTCGCCGGTGCTCATTTTCTTATTCCCTACGTGTTCGTCGCGGCTCTTTTTGCATGAAACGGCGGTTGCGTACAGTTTCGAAACGGGCGTTTATCACCGGTTTTCGGGAACAGGTGTTTCGCCGGGACCGCGGCTCGTTCCACAGGCTGTCATTCTCCTGAAACAAGAGTCTGTTTTTGAAGGCTCTTAAGAGAGGCACGATAGACCGTTGCGAGGCAGCATGACCGAGAAAGAGCAAGAACCCCAGCGTTTCAGGACCCTGTTCATTTCCGACGTTCATCTGGGATCGAAGGCCGCGAAGACCGACTACCTCCTCGATTTCCTGCGTGTCACCGAGGCGGAGACGATCATTCTGGTCGGCGATATCGTCGACGGCTGGCGATTGAAGCGCAGCTGGTACTGGCCGCAGGCTTGCAACGATGTCGTCCAGAAGCTGTTGCGCAAAGCGCGCAAGGGCAGCCGCATCATCTACATTCCAGGCAATCACGACGAGTTCATGCGCGATTTTCCGGGCGTGCATTTCGGCGGTATCGAGGTTGCCCAGCGCCACATGCACGAGGCTGCCGATGGCCGCAAATATCTTGTGCTGCATGGCGACGAGTTCGACGTCGTGGTGCGCAATGCCCGTCTGCTGGCCTATCTCGGCGACTGGGCCTACGACATGGCGATCGTCATCAATATCGGGCTGTCGGCCATCCGCCGCCGCCTCGGCATGCCCTACTGGTCGTTCTCGGCCTGGGCGAAGCTGCAGGTCAAGCACGCGGTGAATTTCATCGGCGAGTTCCAACGTGTCGTTGCCGACGAAGCGCGACGGGAAAATGCCGACGGCGTCATCTGTGGCCACATCCATCACGCCGTCATCGAGGATATCGGCGGCATCCGCTATATCAATACCGGCGACTGGGTGGAGAGCTGCACAGCCATTGCCGAGCATCACGACGGCACGATGGAACTGATTACCTGGCGCCAGTTGAGCGGAGCACCCGTCGTGCGTGAGGACACATCCGAGGTCGAAGTGATGATGGCCCGGGTTCTTTCGCAACAGGCGGCATAAAACCGCCGACGTCGAAGACAGTAGGGAAATCTAGCTTCTAGCGCCGCACTCCGGCGCCGTGATAAATCATGGACGCAACTGTCAGGTCCTTCCATGATTCCCTCATCTCCGCCTCCCTTTCGCGAGGAAGCGCCGGCCTATTTCGTGCCGCGTATCGCCTTGCTCTTCTGCGCGCCTCTCGTCGTCAACGGTTTCGCCATGCCGTATTTTCCGGTCTGGCTGACGACGTTGTCGCTGAGCGATTTCGAAATCGGCATCATCCTTGCCGTGCCGATGTTCGTGCGCGTCATCACGGCACCGCTGGTCGGACTTCTGGCCGACAGGATCGGCGAGCGCGCCGAAGTTCTGATCTGGTCGGCGGTGTTGTCGCTGCTGACGGCGCTGGCGCTGTTCGTTTCCCACAGTTTCTGGTTCGTCCTGATCATCTATGCTTTGCAGGGCGGTGTCTATTCGCCCTATGTTCCGATCGTCGAGGCGATTGCGCTGACCGGCGTGCGCCGCTGGGGCTACGACTATGCGACCATGCGCGTCTGGGGGTCCGTCGCCTTCATCGGGGCGACGATGCTGGGCGGCGTGATGATCGGCCTCTACGGCGGCTCGATGGTGCTGCCCGCCATGGCCGGCGGTTTCCTCTTGATGATCCTCATGACCTTCATCGCGCCGCGGGTCGGGCGGCCACGCCGGCCCTCGACACTGACGACGCTGACGGAGCCGCCGCCAAAGGCGCTGCGCAAACTCGATCTGCAACTGCTTTTGATCGGCGTGACGCTGGTCAACGGCAGCCATGCGATGCTGTTCGCCTTCTCGGCGATCTACTGGCAGCATATCGGTTTTACCGGCACTGAAATCGGCCTGCTGTGGAGTGCCGGGGTCGCCGCCGAGGTGGCGATGTTCTTCTGCGCCAGGATGATCATCCGGCGGTTCAGCCTGTGGACGATGATCTTTTCAGGCTGCGTCCTTGCGGTGGTGCGCTGGATCATCTTTCCGATGGATCTCGGCTTTGGGGGCTATTTCGCCCTGCAATGTTTCCACGCCTTCACCTATGCGATCATGCACACCGGCATGCAGAACATTCTGGTGCAGCGCGTTCCTGAAGAACAGGAATCCTCCGCCCAGGGGCTCTACTTCTTCTATACCGGCGTGTTCTCGGCGATTTTTACCTTCACATCCGGATATTTCTACACTTGGTTCGGCGTCCACGGCTTCTATTCGATGTCCGTCGTTGCCTTCGTCGGGTGCTGTTCGGCGTTTGCTGCCTGGTATCTTCAGCCCCAAAGAGCCGGAAGAGGCGGGAAGACCAGAGAATCGTCATAGCGCAGGCCGGGCTCGCGGTCGCGCGACAGCAATAGCGGCCCGTCGAGATCGACGAAATCAGCGCCCTGCGCCAAAAGCACCGCCGGCGCCATGCCAAGCGATGTGCCGACCATGCAGCCGACCATGATCTTGAGGTTCAGTGCCCGTGCCGCATCGCGCATGCGCAACGCCTCGGTCAGGCCGCCGGTCTTGTCGAGCTTGATATTGACGGCGTCGTAGAGCCCCGCGAGGCTCGGCAGGTCTTCGGTCTTGTGCACGCTTTCATCGGCGCAGACCGGGACGGGGCGGAGAACGGACGCCAGCAGGCCGTCCTGTCCTGCGGGCAGGGGCTGTTCGATCAGGGCGACACCCGATTCGGCGCAGACTGCAAAGTGATAGGCCAGATTGGCCTCCGTCCAGCCTTCATTGGCATCCAGAATGATGGCACTGCTTGGTGCAGCAGCCCGGACGGCGCGGATGCGCGAGGCGTCGTCAGCCGTTCCGACCTTGATCTTCAGAAGCGCCCGATGGGCATATTGCGCCGTTTGCGCGGCCATGGCCTCCGGCTCACCCAGCGAAATCGTGTAGGCGGTGGTCAGCGCCGCTGGCTCGGCCGGTCCTGTCAGCGTGAAAGCGCGATGTCCGGTCTTCTTGGCCTCCAGATCCCAAAGCGCGCAATCAACGGCGTTGCGCGCCGCGCCGGCCTTCATCGTTTGCCGCAATTCTTCGCGGTCAATGCCTGCCTCGATCTGCGGCCGGATCGCCTCGATGCCGGCCAGCACGCTGTCGATGGTTTCGCCGTAGCGTCCATAGGGAACACATTCGCCCACGCCGGCAAAGCCACCGTCCGAAAGATGACAGGTGACCACGGAGGCGGTGGTCTTGCTGCCGCGCGAAATCGTAAAACTGCCGGCGATCGGAAAATGCTCGATGGCGGTTTTCATCTGGCGGGTCATGGTATTCTCCTGTGGCATCCATATCGCAGCCATCAACCGTTTGGCGCGGAAACGTTTCAATCGGTGACAGACCGGGCTCAAGCGGCTATGAGTCGCTGAGTTTTATCAAATGCAGCCATCTCCGGAAGACCCAACAGACGTGACGCGTTCCCAAGTGAAAACCGACACCGACGTGCAGCTTGACGAAGCTGCGGATGGCGGTACCCGGACTTATCGTTTTAGCGGCGATTGGCGCAGCGTATCCATTCACCTCGGCACGCCGAAGCTGAATGAGCTCGCAGCCAAGCGCGGCAAGGCGGGCGCGGTCGATCTGAGCGAGATCACCGCCATGGATACGGCTGGCGCCTGGGTCATTCGCCGTTTCATGACGCAAATCGGCGATGCGAAGCTGACGAGCGACAAGCCGCGTTATCTCGAACTTTTGAACGCCTTGCCGCAGGAGTTGCCCGAGCCGGCCGACGACGAAAAGAAATCCGGCTCTCTTTTCGTCCGGTTATTCACGCCGATCGGCAATGCCGTGGTCTCCGCCTGGGAGGACACCGTCGCGGCGATGTTCATTCTTGGGTCCGCCGTGCGCGGCGCGCAATTGAAGCTCGGCCGCCATAGCGGCGTGTCGCCGGCGGCGATCGTCAATCAGATCGATCGCATGGGCGTGCAGGCGGTGCCGATCATCCTTTTGATGTCGTTCCTCATCGGTGCGATCATTGCCCAGCAGGGCGCGTTCCAGCTGCGCTATTTCGGCGCCGAGCTGTTCGTCGTCGATCTGGTCGGCATTTTGCAATTGCGCGAAATCGGGGTTCTGCTGACCGCAATCATGATCGCCGGCCGTTCCGGCAGTGCGATCACGGCCGAGATCGGCTCGATGAAGATGCGCGAGGAGATCGATGCGCTGAAGGTGATGGGGCTGAGCCCGATCGGCGTTCTGGTGTTTCCAAGGCTTGTCGCATTGACGGTGGCGCTGCCGCTGTTGACCATCATCGCCAATTTTGCCGCCCTGACGGGGGCTGCCGTCGTGGCCTGGAGCTATTCCGGCATTACCTTTGCGACGTTCCTGGCGCGGCTGCAGGAGGCGGTGGATTTTTCCTCGGTCCTGGCCGGTATGATCAAGGCGCCGTTCATGGCGCTGATCATCGGCGTCGTTGCCGCCGTCGAAGGTCTGAAAGTCGGCGGCAGTGCCGAATCGCTTGGCAAGCATGTGACCCAGTCGGTGGTGAAGTCGATCTTCGTGGTCATTCTCGTCGATGGCCTGTTTGCGATTTTCTACGCGTCGATCGATTTCTGATGGAAGAGGATTTGCCGGTGGATCCGAGGCAAGACGTGACAGCGGGCGCGGACAAGAAGGCCGGCGAAAACGGCACGGAGGTCGTCCTGTCGGTGAAGGACCTGACGGTCGGTTTCGGCTCCAACATCGTTCTCGACAAGCTCAACCTCGATATCTATCGCGGCGAGATTCTCGGTTTCGTCGGCGCGTCCGGCACCGGAAAATCCGTGCTGATGCGCACGGTGCTGCGCCTTTTGCCGCGCCGGTCGGGCTCGATCGAGATTCTCGGCGTCGAATATGACGCGGTCAGCGAAGAAGAGCGCATGGCGCTGGATATGCGGCTTGGCGTGCTGTTCCAGCACGGCGCGCTGTTTTCCTCTTTGACGGTCAAGGAAAACATCCAGGTGCCGATGCGGGAATATCTCAACCTGCCGCAGGAGCTGATGGATGATCTCGCACGGCTGAAGATCGACATGGTCGGGTTGGCGCCTGAAGCGGCCGATAAGTTTCCCTCCGAATTGTCCGGCGGCATGATCAAGCGGGCGGCTTTGGCGCGGGCGCTGGCGCTCGATCCGGACCTTGTCTTTCTCGATGAGCCGACCTCCGGGCTCGACCCGATCGGGGCTTCGGAGTTCGATAACCTGATCGCCAAACTGCGCGACACCCTTGGGTTGACCGTGTATATGGTGACTCACGACCTCGACAGCCTGTTTTCGGTCTGTGACCGGATTGCCGTGCTCGGCAAGAAGAAGGTTCTGGTCGAAGGCACGATCGAGGACATGCTCGCCTGCGACGATGAATGGGTGAAGTCCTATTTCCAGGGCAAGCGCGCGCGTTCAATCGTTCGCGAAGACGAAAAGGCGGCTCCCTGACGGCGTTTCGCTGCTCAGGCGCTGCACGCAGGATTTGATTGAAGCCCGACTTATTAGTTGAAGCCGACTTATTAACTGAAGCAAGGAGCCGCGTTGGCGGCCTCCCCCAAGGGTACCGGTAGCAATGGAAACAAAAGCCAACTACGCCATCGTCGGATTTTTCACGGTCGCGGTCATCTTTGCGGCCTTCGGTTTTGTCTACTGGATGTCTCAATATGGCCGCAGCGGCGAAATGGCGGAGTTGGTCATCAGCATTCCCGGATCGGCCAACGGCTTGAGTGTCGGCTCGCCGGTGCGCTTCAACGGCATTCCCGTCGGCTCGGTTCGCAACCTTGCCATCAACTCCAACGATCCGCGCTATTCGGTTGCCGTGACCGAGGTTTCCGCTGACGCGCCGGTGTTGAAATCGACGACGGCGACGCTCGAAATCCAGGGCCTGACCGGGGCTGCCTATATCGAACTCAGCGGTGGCAACAAGGGCGAGGAAAACATCCTGCGCAAGGCGCTCGACACCGGGACATCCGCCCAGCTGACCGCCGATCAGTCCAGCGTCACCAGTCTTCTGGCGACTGCCGACAAGATTCTTGACCGGGCGAACAATGCGATCGGCGACATCCAGGGTTTCGTCAAGGACGTGCGCGGACCTCTGACCAGCACGATAACCAACGCCGACCGCTTTACCAGGTCGCTGGCCGACAATTCCGAAGGCATCGACCAGTTCCTCAAGAGCGTCAGCGCATTGTCGGCCTCGATCACGGCTGCCAGCGGCAAGCTCGATTCGACGCTTTCGGCAGCAGAGGTTTTGGTGAAATCGGTGGATACGAAGAAGATCGACCACATCGTCAGCAATGTCGAGAAGATGAGCAATGACCTGAGTGCCGCGTCCGTCGGCGTGGCCGACACCATCGCCTCGTTCAAGAAAACCGCCGAGACCTATGAACGGTTCGGTCAAAAGGCGACCGCGTCGCTCGATCGCGTCGATACATTGATCGCAGCCATCGACACGCAGAAGGTCTCAGGCGTCGTCAACGACGTCTCGGCGGCAAGTGCTGATGCCCGCAAGGCGGTTGCCTCGGTCGCGGACTTTGCAGAGCGGATCAAGGGCCGCCAGAACGATATCGACCAGACGATCACCGACGTCACCCAGATGGCCAACAAGCTGAATGCCGCCTCCAGCCGTGTCGACGGCATCCTCGTCAAGCTCGACGGGTTCCTCGGCGACGCGGACGCGCCCTCGCTGTCAGCGGATGCCCGCGCGACGCTCGCTTCCTTCCGCAAGGTTGCCGACAACCTGAATGCGCAGATCGGCCCGATTGCCGAAAACCTGAAACGCTTCTCCGGGTCGGGATTGCGTGATATCGAGGCTCTGGTCAGCGACACGCGGCGGACCGTCAATACGCTCGATACCACTATCTCGACTTTCGACAGGGATCCCCAGCGTCTGCTGTTCGGCGGCGAGACGGTAAAACAGTATGACGGACGCACGCGCCGCTGAGCCAAAGGTACCGCGCGGTTATACGGGGCCGGAATTGCCGGTGCCAGCGGAGCCGAATCGGGTATTGCTTTCCGACACGTGACGTTTGCGTGGCAAGGCTGCAAGCCTTGGCGGTTTATTGCTGTGTCTGCACCGGGTTGACTGTCTTTTTGGCTTGTCTTGACCGGGTCAGCCTCTAAGTTGCTGCCGATTGGCAAAGGATAGTGTTTGAAATGAATTTTCCCGGTGATTCGTGTGGTCGAAAGGCAGGTTTGATCCGGGCCTGTTCTGCATTTCTCGTCATCGCCGCGCTTTCCGCCTGCGCCAGCAAGCCGAACAACGACACCTATAGTCTGTCTGCCTCGCCGATCATCGAAGGTCCGCCTTCAAGCAGCAAGCAGATCCTCGTTCCCGAGCCGGCCGCACTGAAAGCGCTCGGCGGCGACCAGGTGGTGATCCGCCTATCGGGTTCGGAAATCCAGTATCTCGCCAAGTCGCAATGGAGCGACCGCCTGCCGAAGATGGTGCAGGCAAAGCTCGTTCAGGCTTTCGAGAATACCGGCAAGATCGGTGGCGTGGGCAAGCCGGGCGAGGGGCTTGCCATCGACTATCAGATCATCACCGACATCAGGTCGTTCGAAATCTCGACCGAAGGCGCTGATACCGCCGTCGTCGAGATTTTCGCCAAGATCCTCAACGACCGCAACGGCACTGTCGGTGCGCAGAAGGCCTTCCGCGCGACCGTTCCTGTCCGCGGCAGCGGCGCAGTCGCCTTCGTCGCCGCGCTCGATGGCGCCTTTGCCACGGTTGCTGCCGATATCGTCAGCTGGACCTTGAAGGCGATCTGATCAGGTAGGGCAGATCAGGCAACGGCAATCCGGTTGACGATTTCGGCGACGCCCTCGATGGTTCGTGCGGCTTCTTCCGCCCGCTCGGCCTCTTCGATGGTTGCGACCGTGCCCGCCAACAGGATCGTGTTTCCCTTCGAGACGACCGAAACATCCGAGGCATCGAGCCCGTCCACCGTTGCCAGGCAATTGGCGACGCGTGTTTCGAGGTCTGCGTGATCCCGACCGGCAAGGCCTTCGGGTGGCTTCCCGTAAAATGTGCGTTCCTTGAAGACCATGGTTGCGTTCTCCGGTTCGGTTCACTGCCAACAACGCCTCGGGAACGCTTTTGTTCAGGCCTGTTCCATTAGAAACAGCGGAGATTAGCGGCGCGTGAGAGTGTTGGGTCACTGGATGAGACGAACTCAACAGCAACCAACAGAGGAGAAACCATCATGCGCAAGTTCATCATTTCCGCCGCAGTTGCAGGCCTCGCAGCCCTCTCGTTTGCTGCTCCCTCGCAGGCCGGCGGCTACGGTCATCACGGCCACCATGGCCACGTCGGCTTCTCGATCGGGTTCTACGACACCGGCTACTATGGCGGCGGTTACTACGGCGGCGACTACTATGAGCCGTCCTGCTACATCAAGAAGGTGAAGCGTTGGGACAAATGGGGCAACCTGCACATCCGCAGAATCAAGATCTGCGACTGACACGCATTCTCCAGACAACAAAGATCCGGCCGTCCGCGCGGCCGGATCTTTGTATTTTGCCAGGTTTGCCTCAGGGCCAGCGGACCACTGGCGGCAGCGACGACAGGATCGAATCGACGTTTCCGCCGGTTTTCAGTCCGAAAATCGTGCCGCGATCGTAGAGCAGGTTGAATTCGACATAGCGGCCGCGGCGCACCAGTTGCTCGTCGCGGTCTTCCTCGGTCCAGGGCTTGTTGAAATTGGCGCGCACGATCTTCGGATAGATCAGGCTGAAGGCCTTGCCGACATCCTGGGTGAAGGCGAAGTCGGCATCCCAGCCGCCTTTCTCGTCATCCGAATGCAGCCAGTCGTAAAAGATACCGCCGGTGCCACGGGGTTCGTTACGGTGTTTGAGGAAGAAATACTCGTCGCACCATTCCTTGAAACGCGGGTAGTCGGCGACGGCATGCCGCTTGCACGCAATCTCCATGCCCTTGTGAAACAGCAAGGTGTCCGGATCGGTCTGGGTCCGGCGGCTGTCGAGGAGCGGCGTCAGATCCGCGCCGCCACCGAACCAGTGGCTGGTGGTGACGACCATGCGGGTGTTCATGTGAACGGCCGGAACGTTCGGATTGACCGGGTGGGCGATCAGCGAGATGCCCGACGCCCAGAAGGCCGGGTCTTCGTTGGCGCCAGGTATCTGACTGCGGAATTCCGGCGAGAATTCGCCGTAGACCGTCGAGGTGTGAACGCCGACCTTTTCGAAGACACGCCCTTCCATCATCGACATGCGCCCGCCGCCGCCGGCCCCTTGGTCGCGCAGCCAGTCCTTGCCGACGAAACGCCCGGGTTCGCGGTCAGACAACGGGCCTGCCAGTTCGTCCTCGATGGTTTCGAACGCGGCGCAGATGGTGTCGCGCAACGATTGAAACCATGCCGTGGCTCTGGCCTTCTTGTCTTCGATATCTGCAGGCAATCCCTGCGGCAGATTGGGTCGTTCCATGAAAAGCAATCCTGTTTGGCGCAGCCTCAAGCGGCAAAAAACCGCCGATTCGCATATTGGCTGACAGTTCATATTTTTGCCATGTCTGGCAACGGCGCAGGCGTTACCCGGTCAGTCTGACGCAGGCGGTCCGCGTGGAAAATCGGACTGGCAAAAACAGGACTATCTCCCTATCTTGTTTGTGAGAGGCTCAACTGGCGAAAGGTGAGCTCATGGCAAGATTTCCGGCAGGACCGCCGCTTGACGGCCTGAAACGTCAGATCGCCCGGCATCGCAACAGCAATCCGCGCGGAAACGACGGGCTGTTCGTGCGCGAGACATTCCGGCTCGATCGCGTCCACGCGCGCCAGAAGGCGCAGGAATGGTTCGATGCCTGGCCCAAGGCCGCCTACTGGACCGAAGTGGAGAGCTGGCGCCAGCTTGAGGGCGACCAGATCGAATTCACGATGCGGCGCCTCCCAAGCGCGGATTGATGTTGCCAACGGCTGGTTTTCGGAACCGGCAGGCTGCATAGGTGGTCCTGATTTCAGCTTCGCCCGATTCGGGCCCTTTTCCACAAGCGTCCGCCATGCAGTTTCTGCGCTCGCCCGTTTCGCGCTCCGTCCTCATTCTTTCTATCACCCAGATCATCGGCTGGGGTGCCTTGTTCATGGCGATTTCGGTGACCGGCGAGGCGATGGCCGCTGAGCTGGCGCTCAGCCGCGCGACAATCTTTCTCGGACCGACCGTGATGCTCGTGGTGATAGCGCTTTGTTCGCCGCTTGCCGGGACACTCTACCGCAAATACGGCGCCCGGCTGGTGCTGGCAGGTGGCGCGCTTGTTGCAGCCCCCGGGCTCTGGCTTCTGGCCGCTTCGGGTGGGCCTGTCAGTTATTTTATCGCCTGGGGCGTCTTCGGCATTGCCGGCGCTGCGTGTCTGACGACATCGGCGCATGTCTTTCTGGCGGAACTGGCGGGCGAGGGAGCCCGGCGCGCGATCGGCGCACAGATGCTGTTCATGGCGCTGGCGCCAAGCCTGTCCTGGCCGGCGACTGATTTTCTTGAGGCGCAGTTTGGCTGGCGCGGCGTTTCGGTCATCTATGGCTGTGTGATGCTGTTCATCTGCCTGCCGTTGCATCTGTTTGCGCTGCCGAAGACGAAATCGTCCACGTCCCAGCCGGGCAATGCTTCGGTGGATGGCGTGGCGCATCGGGCGAACCGGCGCATCGTGCTGCTGATCACCGTGGCGATTGCGCTCAACGGCTTCATCACCTGGGGTTTTCAGCTTGTCGTTATCGACCTGTTCCGCAGCTTTCACGTTGCCGATTACCTGGCCGTCGGCTTCGGCTCGGCCATCGGCGTGGTGCAGATGTCGGCCCGCCTGTTCGATTTTCTCGGTGGCAACCGGTGGAACGGACTGGCGACGGGGCTCGTCGCCGCGTTGATCATGCCGGTCTGCCTGATCGTGCTGACGCTTGGCGGCGGAGCCGAATGGTCGATCCTTTTGTTTCTCTTGCTTTACGGGCTTTCCAGCGGCGCCATGTCCGTCAGCCGGGCAACGCTGCCACTGGTGTTCTTTGCACCTGCCGACTACGCCGCCGTCGCCGCCCGGCTCGCCCTGCCGCTCAACCTTGCCTTTGCCGCAGCGCCGCCGTTCTTCACCTATGTTCTCACGAGCTACGGCAATCGCGCCGCGCTGACCATCGCGTTCGCCAGTTCGCTCGGCACGCTTGCCAGCATGCTGGCTCTCCATCGGCTGGCGAAATCCCAAAGGCTATCCAGCTAAGGCCACGGACGGGTTAGTCCAGTTCCTCGCCGGCATGCTCGATCAGATAGGCGCCGGCACCTTTTTGCGACAGCGCGTCGTAGGGGTTGCGCAGCGGACAGTCGCGCATCGACAGGCAGCCGCAGCCGATGCAGGACGTCAGCTGGTCGCGCAATGCCGTCAGCTTGTTAATGCGCTCGTTCAGATCGGCCTTCCAGTGTTCCGACAGATGCGCCCAGTCGCTCGCCAGCAATTGCCGGTCGTCTGGCAGGGCTGAAAGCTCCCTTTGAATATCGGCGAGCGGAATGCCGGTGCGCTGGGCAATCTTGATGACGGCGATGCGGCGCAGCACGCTGCGCGGATAGCGGCGCTGGTTGCCGCGGCTGCGCACGCTCTTGATCAGGCCTTTTGTCTCGTAGAAATGCAGCGTTGATACGGCGACGCCGCTGCGCGCGGCAACCTCTCCGACCGTCAGTTCGCGGCGCAGCAGGTCGGCTCTTTCTTTTTCCGGCATGTCTATTGACCTCAAGTTTAGTTGAGGTTCTATACCATGAGCTCCATCGCATCAACAACGGAGCATTTGCAGACATGAACGAGAAAATGACCATCGCCGTCGTCTATGGCAGCGCGCGGCAGGGGCGCTTCTGCGACACGGTCGTCAACTGGGCCCTGACGGAATTGTGGGCCGAAAGCGGTTTTCGCGTCATTCTCATCGATCCCCTTGAGCTCAAGGGCGCGGCCGAGGACGCGGCATTGAACGAGGCATCGCTGGAGACAAAGATTGCCGAGGCCGACGCCTTCATCGTCGTCACGCCGGAATACAATCACGGCTATCCCGCCCCCTTGAAGGCGCTGATCGACAGCTGCTACGAGCCGTGGCACGCAAAGCCTGTCGGCTTCATCTCCTATGGCGGCGTCTCGGGCGGGCTGCGGGCTGTCGAGCAGCTGCGCCAGGTGTTTGCCGAGCTGCACACCGTCACCATCCGCGATACCGTCAGTTTTGCCAATGTCTGGGCGCAGTTCGATGCGGCGGGCAATCCGTTCAAGGCCGCAGAAGCCAAGGCCGGGCTCATGGTGATGCTGCGGCGGCTGAAATGGTGGGCGAGGGCGCTGAAGACTGCCCGGGCCGAAAACGCCTATAGCGGGGTTGCCGCGTGAGGCATGCCGGCCGGTGTCAGCCGGAAACCTGCCGGATCGCCTCGCCGGCGATCATCGCCACCGACATGGCAACATTCAGCGACCGCTGCCCCTCGACCATCGGAACGATGATCCGCCCGTCCGCCCTGTCGTGGACGTGATCCGGAACACCGGCGCTTTCGCGGCCGAAAAGCAGCGTGTCGTTCGGTTGAAACCTAAAGCGTGTGTAGGGTTCGGCGGCCTTGGTGGACGCCAGCACCAATCGGCGGCCCTGTGCCAGCCGTACCTCTTCGAACCGGTCCCAGTTGATGTGACGCGTCAGTGTGACTGCGGCAATATAGTCCATGCCGGCGCGCTTGAGGTTCTTGTCCGAGAGATCAAAGCCCGCGGGCTCGATGATATCGACGGCCAGACCGAGACACGCGGCAAGGCGAAGGATCGTCCCGGTGTTGCCGGGAATGTCGGGCTGGTAGAGGGCGATGCGGAGTGAATGTGGCGACATATCAACAAGTCTTATGGGGTTCATCAATGCCCGTAATCAATCTGTGCCGTAATGGCAACAGGAACCGGTGGCCGCAGCAAGTGCTGAAAAAAGTGGCTGCGGCAATCTGGCATATTCCGGCAAATCACTCTATGTCTTCAGCATGTTCAACGCGAACCACAGGAGGCATGCATGGATATTCGAATGATCACCAGCCTCCAGGCTGTGCCTCCAGTCTTTTTGGGCTGACCGGTTTCGCGCTTTTTCTTTTTCGGCACCTTTGCGCACGACCGCCCGCTTTCCGGACGAACACGTCTCGTGTGCAAGATTGAGCTGTTTTCCGGTTTTTAATTTCTAATCGATGAATGCGGGGCTTCCCGCCTTCCTTCACTGGATTCCTGAAGGAGCTTTATAATGTTCGGCTGGTTTGAATCCCGCCTCAATCCCTATCCCGTCGAGGAGCCCAAGGTTCCGCCGCAGGGTCTGTTTGCCTTCTGCTGGCACTATACCAAGCCGGCGGCACCCTGGCTGTTGACCATGTCGGTCTGCACCATGCTGATCGCAATCGGCGAAGTGGCACTGTTCCAGTTCCTCGGCAATGTCGTCGACTGGCTGTCTTCGGCCAAGCAGGATACTTTCCTTGAAAGCGAAGGCACGAAGCTGTTCTGGATGGGTGCGCTCATCCTGATCGGCCTGCCGTCCGTCGTCGCCTTCGATTCGATCATCATGCACCAGATTTTGCTCGGCAATTATCCGATGATCGCACGCTGGCAGATGCACCGCTATCTGTTGCGGCAGGGCATGACCTTTTTCGCCAACGAGTTTGCCGGCCGCGTTGCCACCAAGGTGATGCAGACCTCGCTTGCCGTGCGCGAAACGGTGATGAAGATCCTCGATGTCTTCGTTTATGTCGTCGCCTACTTCATCTCGATGCTCGTCGTCGTGGCGGCGGCCGACTGGCGGCTGCTTGCGCCGCTGATCGTCTGGATCATCGTCTATGTCTGCATCGTGACGTACTTCGTGCCGCGCCTGCGCAAAATCTCCAAGGATCAGGCAGATGCGCGCTCGATGATGACCGGCCGTGTCGTCGACAGCTATACCAATATCGCCACCGTCAAGCTGTTCTCGCATGCCGGCCGCGAGGAGGTCTATGCCAAGGAAAGCATGGATGCGTTCCTGCAGACCGTGCACCGGCAGATGCGCAAGGTGACGCTGTTCCATGTGCTCGTCTATACCAATAACTGCATCGCGCTTTTCGCGATTTCGGCGCTCGGCATCTATTTCTGGATGACCAGCGGCATGTCGGTCGGTTCGATTGCCATTGCCGTGTCGCTGGCCATGCGCATCAACGGCATGTCGCAATGGATCATGTGGGAAGTGTCGGCGCTGTTTGAAAACATCGGCACGGTCTACGACGGCATGAGCATGATGACCAAGGCACACGACATCGTCGACAATGACGATGCCAAGGTGCTGAAGGCGCCGCAGGGCGCAATCGCCTTCGAAAACATCGGCTTCCACTACGGCAAGAACAAGGGCGTCATCGAAAACCTGTCGCTCGCCATCAAGCCCGGCGAGAAGATCGGTCTGGTCGGACGCTCCGGTGCGGGCAAGACGACGCTGATGAATGTGCTGTTGCGCTTCTACGATCTTGAATCGGGCACGATCCGGATCGACGGGCAGGACATTTCTGCGGCAACGCAGGACAGCCTGCGCTCCCAGATCGGCGTAGTGACACAGGATACATCCCTGTTGCACCGCTCGATCCGTGACAACATCGCCTATGGTCACCCCGAGGCTGACGATGCCGACATCATTGCAGCCGCCAAGCGGGCCAATGCCTGGGATTTCATCGAGCTGCTCGAGGACAACCAGGGCCGCAGGGGGCTCGATGCCCAGGTCGGCGAACGGGGCGTCAAGCTTTCCGGCGGCCAGCGGCAGCGGATCGCGATTGCCCGCGTCTTCCTGAAGGACGCGCCGATCCTGATCCTCGACGAGGCGACCTCGGCGCTCGATTCGGAAGTCGAAGCCGCGATCCAGGAAAACCTGTTTGCGCTGATGAAGGGCAAGACGGTGATCGCGATTGCCCACCGCCTGTCGACGCTGACGGAGATGGACCGGCTGGTGATCCTGGAGGCCGGCAAGATCATCGAGACCGGCAGCCATGCCGAGCTGATCGCCAGGAGCGGGCTTTACGCCGATCTCTGGTCGAGACAGTCCGGTGGTTTCCTCGCCGACGATGCGGAAGGCGAAAACGAAAAGGGGGAGGCGGCCGAATAGGCCGCCTCCAAGCTTCGCATGCTATCTCCCGGGACGATCAACGTGAGTGCCATTGATTTTGAATTCGACATCCTGATCAAGGGTGAGCGCACGGATGCTTTCGATGTCTTCACCACCAGCAATCCGGACTGGCGATGCCGTTGCGGAAAAAACGGCGGCTTCCTCGCCGAGCCGCCGCCGCTGACGGTTGATGCGCCGGATGCAAGCGCCTTCGCAGCGCTGCATGTCGATGTTTATGCCGCCCAGCTTTCGGCATTGCGGGCCCTCGGGCATGGCCATGCCATCCGGATTGCCGTCTATTTCGATGCAGCGCGGATGACGGCCTTGAGCCTTGGTCTCAAGCCATCGACCATGGCGCTGGTTTCGGCGCTCGGCTACGAGGTCGATTTTTGCCTTTACCCTTCATCCGATCACGAAGACGGCTGAACATTGGATCGACGCGTTTTTCTGGAAACATGACGGATTTGTAATCGACATCACTGGCATTCCAAGCCGATTGCCGATTGTCCAGCCTGCGAATCCGCCTATATCGGACATATGTTTTTGCGCGCTCTGTTTGCCTTTTTCGAAAACTGGATACAGTCCTTCGCGGCGCGCGACGGATTACAGCCGCCGCAACGGCTGGTGCCCTATGTCTGGTTTTACATAAAGCAGGCAAAGGCGCCGTTCATCGCCATGCTGGTTCTCGGCGGCATGACGGCTGCGATCGAGGCGACGCTGTTCTGGTTCGTCGGCCGCGTTGTCGATATTCTTTCCACCGTCAAGCCCAGCGATGGCTGGAGCGGGCTGCTTGCGGCGCACGGCGCCGAGCTGTTCGGCATGCTCGTTCTGATCGGCATCGTCCGCTTCGTCGTTTCGCTTATGATGGCACTGGTCGATCAGCAGGTGATCACGCCCGGCTTTTATAATCTGGTTCGCTGGCAGTCCTACCTGCATGTCTCGCGGCAGTCGCTGTCCTTCTTCCAGAATGACTTTTCCGGCCGCATCGTCACCAAGGTCTGGTCCGGCGGGCAGGCGGTTGGCGATGTCGTCACCTCGCTGATGGAAAGCGTCTGGTTCGTCGGCATCTATTCGGTGTCGACGCTCGTGCTGGTCGGCCAGCTCGATATGTCGCTTGCCGTCGTCGTTCTTCTCTGGCTGATCGGCTTTGCCTTTCTGGCGCGTTATTTCGTGCCGCGCATCCGCCGGCATTCGAAGGAAACGGCGGAGGCGTCCTCGATGCTCAGCGGCCGCATGGTCGATGCCTACAGCAATATGCAGACCTTGAAACTGTTTGCCCGCGACGAGGAAAACGACCGCTACATGCGGCAGGGTTTCGATATCTTCCAGGATACGATCATCCGCTTTACCCGCTTCATCACCGGAGTGCGCGCCTCGATGGCGCTGCTGTCGGGCATCATGATCGTGACGATGGCGGCGCTGAGTGTTGATCTCTGGCTTTCGGGGGCAATCAGTTCCGGCGCCGTCGCCTTCACAATGGCGCTGATCCTGCGGCTGAATTTTCTGCTGAGCCGGATGATGGTGCAGTTCAACGGCATCATGCGCAATATCGGTACGATCCAGAATGCGGCCGAAATGATTTCGCAGCCGGTGCAGCTCATCGACCAGCCGAATGCGCCAAGCCTCGTCGTCAACAGCCCGGTAATCCGCTTTGAAAATATCCGCTTTCACTACGGCAAAGGGCAGGGTGTCATCGATGACCTGTCTCTGGTCGTCAGGCCCGGTGAAAAGATTGGTATTGTCGGCCGGTCGGGGGCGGGAAAGACGACGCTCGTCAATCTTTTGCTGCGCTTTTACGATCTGGAGGCCGGCCGGATCCTGATCGACGGGCAGGATATCGCCGCAGTCCGGCAGGAGACGCTGCGCATGCAGATCGGCGTCGTCAGCCAGGATACGTCGTTGCTGCACCGGTCGATCCGCGACAACATTCTCTTCGGCCGCCCGGATGCGGATGAAAACGGCCTGCGTGACGCAGCAAGAAAGGCCGAAGCGCTGGATTTCATCGAGAACCTGCAGGACCAGCGCGGCCGCAAGGGTTTTGACGCCCATGTCGGCGAGCGCGGCGTCAAGCTGTCGGGCGGGCAGCGGCAGCGGGTGGCGATCGCGCGGGTCATGCTCAAGGACGCGCCGATCCTCGTGCTGGACGAGGCGACCTCGGCGCTTGATTCGGAAGTCGAGGCTGTTATCCAGTCGAATCTCGACCGCTTGATGCATGGAAAAACCGTCCTTGCCATCGCGCACCGGCTATCGACCATCGCCGCGCTCGACCGGCTGATCGTCATGGATCAGGGCCGGATCGTCGAAGACGGCACCCATGAACAGCTGATCGCTGCCGGCGGTCTTTATGCCGATCTCTGGGCGCGCCAGTCCGGCGGATTCCTCGCCCGCGAGGCTGCGGCCGAATAGCGCAGCAGGCGCGATCAACGGGCCAGGCAAAAGCCCTGTTTTGACCGCGTCGGAGGTTGAAAATCGGTTTGCGAACATTGACTTCGGTTTTCCCGCGACATTGTGGCTCACCTCTTGCGCCCAAGGCTAGACATCCCCAACGATCAAGCATAGAACGCGCCGGAATGCCGGGGAATCTGCCGTTTCTTATACGCGTGGGGTTCGCCCGGTTTTGATGTATGACGCGGGAAGGCGAAAGTTTTCTTCGAATCGTGCATAGAGGCTTATTGATTTGGCGCTGTTCTTTCGCTCAAGTGTCTGCACGGGGCGCGGATCGACGCCGGGGATAGTGCGGTTTCCGCAAACATTGCGTGAGAGGATGGTTTAGCCGTGAGCGAACACGAGACAGCAAGCGAAACCCTGGGCGAGCCCACTCGCCGCGATTTCCTGTACTTGACCACCGGCATGGCCGGTGCGGTCGGTGCGGCTGCGGTCGCATGGCCGTTTATCGACCAGATGCGGCCCGACGCCTCGACGCTGGCGCTCGCTTCGATCGAAGTGGATGTTGCAAGCCTGCAGCCGGGCATGTCGTTGACGGTGAAATGGCGCGGCAAGCCGGTGTTCATCCGCAACCGCACCGACAAGGAAGTCGAGGAAGCCAATGCCGTTGCGCTGGCTGACCTGAAAGACCCGGTTGCGCGCAACGCCAACCTTCCGGCCGACGCGACTGCGACAGACCTTGATCGCTCCGCCGGCAAGGAAAAAGAAAACTGGATCGTCATGATTGGCTCCTGCACGCATCTCGGTTGCGTTCCGCTCGGCCAGGCTGGCGATTTTGGCGGCTGGTTCTGTCCGTGCCACGGCTCCCACTACGATACGGCCGGCCGTATCCGTAAGGGCCCTGCACCGCAGAACCTCGCCGTACCGACCTTTGCGTTCGCTACCGACACAGTCATCAAGATCGGTTGAGGGGAATACTGATTATGAGTGGTGATCATTCAACCTACATGCCGACAACCGGTATCGAGAAATGGGTGGATTCGCGTCTGCCGCTGCCGCGCCTCGTGCATGACAGCTTCGTTTCCTACCCGGTTCCGCGCAATCTGAACTATGCCTACACCTTCGGCGCCATGCTTTCGGTCATGCTGATCGTCCAGATCCTGACCGGCGTCGTTCTGGCCATGCACTATGCCTCGGAAACGACGGTCGCTTTCAATTCCGTCGAAAAGATCATGCGCGACGTCAACCAGGGCTGGCTGCTGCGCTACATGCATGCCAACGGTGCGTCGTTCTTCTTCATCGCCGTCTACCTGCATATCGGCCGCGGTCTCTACTACGGCTCCTACAAGGCGCCGCGCGAAATCCTCTGGATCCTCGGCGTTGTCATCTACCTTCTGATGATGGCTGCCGGCTTCATGGGCTATGTACTGCCCTGGGGTCAGATGTCCTTCTGGGGCGCGACCGTTATCACCGGCTTCTTCTCGGCCTTCCCGCTGGTCGGCGAATGGATCCAGCAGTTCCTGCTTGGTGGTTTCGCTGTCGATAATCCGACGCTCAACCGCTTCTTTGCGCTGCATTACCTCTTGCCCTTCATGATCGCTGGCGTCGTTGTCCTGCACATCTGGGCTCTGCATGTCGTTGGCCAGACCAACCCGACCGGCGTCGAAGTCAAGACCAAGACGGATACGGTTGCCTTTACCCCTTTCGCCACCCTCAAGGATGCGCTTGGTGTATCGGTGTTCCTGCTGGTTTACGCCTGGTTCGTCTTCTATATGCCGAACTTCCTTGGCCACCCGGACAACTACATTCCGGCCAATGCGCTGAAGACGCCGGCTCACATCGTTCCTGAATGGTACTACTTGCCGTTCTACGCGATGCTGCGCGCCATCACCTTCAATGTCGGCCCGATCGATTCGAAGCTCGGCGGCGTCCTGGTGATGTTCGGTGCGATCATCGTCCTGTTCTTCCTGCCCTGGCTCGATACGTCGAAGGTTCGCTCCGCCGTCTACCGTCCCTGGTACAAGCTGTTCTTCTGGCTCTTCGTGATCAATGCCATCATGC
Source organism: Pararhizobium sp. P1_E7 (assembly GCF_056405855.1). Taxonomy (NCBI): domain Bacteria; kingdom Pseudomonadati; phylum Pseudomonadota; class Alphaproteobacteria; order Hyphomicrobiales; family Rhizobiaceae; genus Pararhizobium; species Pararhizobium sp. P1_E7. The sequence continues at coordinate 137,146 of NZ_JBFUBH010000005.1, forward strand.
TCGGCTGGCTGGGCTCGCGTCCTGCCGAAGGCCTGTATGTGGTGATGTCGCAGCTCGGCACTCTCTACTACTTCGGTTTCTTCCTCGTCATCATGCCGGTCCTCGGCCTGATCGAGACGCCGAAGCGCATCCCGAATTCCATTACCGAGGCGGTTCTGGAAAAACAGGCTGCGAAAAAGCCCGTTGCTGCGTGATGTCTGCGAAGATCAAGGAACCCAAAACAATGAAAAAGCTTGTTACAGGCATTCTTTCGCTCGCAGTCGTCGCCGGTCTTGGTGCAGGCATGGTGTTCGCCGAGGAGACTGGCGAACACAAGGCTGCAGGCGCCGCGGAAGAACATGGCGGTACGCCGCACTTCCCGATCCACAAGCCGGAACAGCAGGAATGGTCCTTTGCCGGACCGTTCGGCCACTATGACAAGGGCCAGCTGCAGCGCGGCCTGAAGGTCTACACCGAAGTCTGTTCCGCCTGCCACTCGATGAACCTCGTCTCCTTCCGGACGCTCGAAGGCCTCGGCTATTCGCCGGCTCAGGTAAAGGCCTTTGCTGCCAACTACGAAGTCCAGGACGGCCCGAACGCCGAAGGCGAGATGTATACCCGCAAGGCCGTGCCTTCGGATCATTTCCCGTCGCCGTTCCCGAACGTTGAAGCGGCTGCTGCTGCCAATAATGGTGCCGCTCCGCCGGACTTCTCGCTGATCGCCAAGGCGCGCGGCATCGAGCGTGGTTTCCCGACCTTCATCTTCGACATGTTCACCCAGTATCAGGAAGGCGGCCCGGACTATATCCACGCGCTGCTGAACGGCTACCAGGAAGCCCCGAAGGGCGTCGAGATTTCCGAAGGCACGCACTACAACCCGTACTTCGCCAATGCCGCAGCCCTTGCCATGGCAAAGCCGATCTCCGACGATCAGGTCACCTATGACGACGGTTCGCCGCAGACGGTCGAACAGTATTCGCACGACGTCGCCGCGTTCCTGATGTGGGCAGCAGAGCCGCATCTGGAAGCCCGCAAGCGCACCGGCTTCATGGTGATGATCTTCCTTCTGATCTTCACCGGCCTGATCTACCTGACGAAGAAATCGGTTTACGCCAACAAGGAACATTGAGGCCTTTCAGGCTTTCGAACGGAAAAGGCGGCCCGGGTGGCCGCCTTTTTTTGTGCCTGCTCGTTGTCCGCATCGATCATTGGAGAGATGATTTGATTCGTACATAAGGAGGGCGTTCATGAAGCTTGCGATGGCACAGACCGTTGTCTCGACCGACATTCCTGCTAATGGGACGGCAATACGCGCCATGATCGCTAAGGCGGCGGCGCAAGGGGCGCAGCTTATCGGGTTTTGCGAAGGGGCTCTCTCCGGTTATTTGAAATTCCAGATCGGGAGCCCTGCCGAATGGGAATGTTTTCGCTGGGCGGCGCAGGAAGCCGAGCTTCGCTCCATCGCGGCCCTTTGCGGCGAGCTTGGTATTTCGCCGTGGTCGGCGGAGCGCACCGTCTGCCGGATGGCCATCCGCCGCACAACAGCCTCTATATCCTTTCCGATTCCGGATCCTTGCTGACGCGGTATGACAAGAGATTTCTATCCAACAGCGAACTCGGCGGCTGGTACACGCCGGGAGCCATGCCAATTGTCATCGAGGTCGATGGGTTCCGTCTTGGCTGTGCAATCTGCATCGAGTCGCAATTCTTCGAGATATTCAGTGATTACGAGAGAATGGGCGTCGATGGCGTGATTTTCTCGTCCTATGGACTGGCGCCCTATTTCCAGATCGCGTTGCGTGCCCATGCCGGATTGAACTGCCTCTGGATCGGGGCGGCTACCCCAGCCCAGAAGGCTGGCAAGGGACCTGCGGGCATCATTGGCCCGGATGGCGAATGGATGGCACAATGCGCCCAAACGCCGGAGCCGGGCCTGGTCGTGGCCGTACTGGACCGGACCGATCCCACCTATGACATCCCGCTGCAAAAAGGCCGGCCTTGGCGCGCCAAGGCGAGGCAAGGGGATACCTAWCGCGGCAAGCAGGTCGACGATCCACGTAGTCATAACAGAGATGAATACTGACGGGAGCTTTTATCCCAGCAGATCAACGGCGATTAGGTGTGCGCTGTTGTAAGTCATTCATTGGCTTCGATCAAAAAAAAGCCCCGCAGTCTCCTGCAGGGCCTGTGTCTCAGATCGTGTTCAACTCTTTCAGCTGAACCGTCCGGCCGCGTGCGCCAGCATCGTGTAGACCTTGCCGGTATCCGACGTCAGGTAGGTCTGGGTCATCACCTTGTCGCGGTCGTTGCGGGCGACGTCGCCGAGCAGCTTTTCGAAGTCGGCGATGTAGCGATCGACGGCGGTGCGGAATTCCGGTTCGCGATCATACTTGCGCTTGATCTCGTCGAAGGTCTGCTGGCCCTTGAGCGTATAGAGGCGGCGTGTGAACACGTCGCGCTCGCCGCGCTGATACCGGCGCCACAGGTCCACCGAGGCGTCGTGGTCGATGGCGCGGGCGATATCGACCGACAGCGAGTTCAGCGATTCCATCACATGACGCGGGTTGCGATTGTCGCCGGCGCGGCTGGCAGCAGCAGGCTGTGCTTCTGCGGCACGCTGTACCGGCGCTGCCGGCTCTTCGTCACGCGATGCGCCGCGCAACAGGTCACGCATCCAGCCGCTGCCTTCTTCCGGCCGCTGGCGGCTTGCTGCCTGCGGCTCCGGCTGGCGAACAGCAGGCTGCTGGGCGAGGGGACGGGGCTGCTCGATGCCAAGGCTGCCGCGGAGGGTGGGTTCCGGCTCCGGGCGGCGTTGCTCAACGGCCGGCTGCTGGGCGACGGCGCGAACCGGGGCGGGTGCCACGGCCTGCTGGACGGCCTGCTGTGCTGCGGTCGGCTGCTGGCGCGGCTGGGCGATCTCGAGCTGGCCGGAGGACTTGCCGATGATGTCGGAAAGCTCCTGCAAGGCCTTGATCTGCTCGGCGACCGCACGGCGCATGACCGAGGCGTTTTCCTTGGCTTCTTCCGGCAGGTCGAAGGCGCCGCGCTTCAGCTCCTCGCGGGTCATGTCGAGTTCCTTGCGGATCTCGTGGGCCGAGCGGCGGATCTCGTCCGTGGCACCGCTGAAGCGGCTGACCGCTTCTTCGACGGCCTGGCGGATGGCTGAGCCCATGTGCTCGGCTGCGCCGTCCGATTTCTTGCTGGTTTCGGTCATCAGGCGATCGATGTCCGACAGCGACGCGCCGACGCTGCCGCGCAGGCGGGAAGCGACTTCCTTCGAGCGCTCTTCGGCGCGGACAAAGGCGCCTTCGACCGAAAGGCTTGCGTCTTCGCCCGCCTTGGTGACGGCGGCGCGCATGGCGTCGCTGGCCGATGCGGCGCGGGCTTCGGCTTCCGACAGGGTCTTGCTGACATTGGCGAAGGACGACTGAACACCGGCGCGCAGGTTGCTGGCGATCTCGTTGGAGCGTTCCTCGGCCCGCACGAACACGGATTCGACCGACATGCTGGCTTCGTCGCCGGCCTTGACCACGGCATTGCGCATGGCCTCGGCCGCCGAGGCGGCACGCTGCTCGGCTTCGCTCAGAATGCGGCCGACATCGCTGAAGGACGACTGGATGCCGGAGCGCAGGTTGCTTGCGACCTGCGCCGAGCGGTCTTCTGCCCGCTGGAAGGCGCCATCGACGAAGCCCTCGAGGGCATGCATGGTCTTTTCGATCTCTTCGGAGCGGCTGACCAGCCCGACGGAAAGTGTCCGCAGGGCATCCTGGCGTTCCTCAAGGGTGCTGACCAGATTGGACTGGGCGGCGGCCAGAAGATCGGACGCCTGACCGAGCACCTTGGAATGGTCCTCGAAGCGGCCGACGATGCCGCCGATCTGCGACAGGGTGGAGCCGGATATATCCGTCAGCTTGTCGACCTTGCCTTCGAGAAGGCGGGTCGAGGTGGACAGCATATCGGATGCGCGGGTGGCGGATTCGGAGAACCGCGCGGTGGTCGTCTCCAGCTGCTGGTCCATGGCACCGAGATTGGCACCGGCCTGTTCGATGACGCTTGCAATCGAGCTGTTGCTTGCTGCCAGCTGGTCGATCAGGCCCATGGCCGTCGATTGCAGACGGTTCTCGACCATCTTCATCGCCTTGGCCGTTTCTTCTGCGCGGCTCGAAATCGCGTTCAGCGTCTCGCCGGTGCGCGCGCTCAGGCTGTCGAGCAGGGTTGCATTTTCGGCCCGCAGGCGGTCGGCGCTCTCGCGCGCCACTTCGCTGATGCGGTCGGCGGCTTCCTTGCCGGTCGCGGCATACTGATCGATGATCGGGCGTGCCTGTTCATCGATGATGCGCGACAGTTCGGCCGAGCGGCCAGCCAGCATCGAATTGAGCTCGCGGGTGCTGTCGTCGAGGGTGGTGCGGATGGTGTTGCCCCGGGCCTCCAGGGCCTTCTCCACATCCGTGAGGCTCTGGCTCAGCGACGATGCCTGTTCGGCAACGCGCGACTGGGTCTGGGCGATCCTGGCTGCTGCGCCATCGGTTGCTTCGCCGACGGAACGGGCCAGCTCGGCGCTGCGCATTGCTGCGGTCGCCGCCGTCTGTTCCACGGCGGACTGGAAATCGGCCTGCCTTGCAGCCATTGCCTGGGCGAAATCGTCGCCAGCCTTGGCGAGCAGTTCGGCAGAGCGCAGCGCTTCGGCATCAATGCCCTGGGCCGCTTCGCCGACAGCGCCGCGCAGATTGGTGACGAGACCTGCGGCCTTGCCTTCGATCGTCCGGCTGACATTGTCGAGGCCGATCGAAAGGGCGCGGTCCATCGTGCCGAGGCGTTCTTCGATGCGGCCTGTACCGCCTTCAATGCTGGCTTCGATCCGTGTGGCGGCAGCGGCCGTAACGCGGTCGAGTTCAGTGGTGTGGGTGGTGAGCGTGTCGGCGATACGGTTGGCGGCGGCACCACTGATCCGGTCGATCTCGTCGGCGCGGCCTGCCAGGCTGCCGGCGATCCGGTCGGCGGCTGCGGTGCTGACGCGGTCCAGCTCTGCCGTATGTTCCGACAGGGTCGAGGCGATACGGGTCGCGGCAGCCTCGCCGACGCGGTCGATCTCTTCGGTCCGGCCAGCCAGGCTGTCGGTGATCATGGCGGCAGCGGCCGTGCTGATCTGATCGAATTCAGCCGTGTGGGCAGACAGCGTTTCGGCGATGCGCGCTGCGGCGATGCCGCCAATACGGTCGATTTCGCCGGTGTGGCCGGCAAGGCTATCGGCGATGCGCGCGGCTGCACGGTCGCTGACGTGATCCAGTTCGGACACCTTGGCAGACAGCGTATCGGCGATCCGCAGGCCGGCATTGTCGACGAACTCGCTGACGCCGCCGACGCTGTCACGGATGCGGTTTTCCAGCACGCCGAGGCTGCTTTCAATACGTGCGCCGGTCTCATCGACGCTGCTGTTGATGTTGGACAGCGATGTGTCCATCCGGTGTGTCAGCGTGTCTGCGGCGCGGCTGATCTGGTCGGCGGTTTCGCCAAGCTGGGTGGCGATATGGCTGGTGCTTGACAGCATGCGCTGCTCAAGCGCGGCCGCGCTCTTGTCGATGGCGCCACCGAGTTCCGCCTGGCGCTCTTCCAGCGTCATTTCCAGCATGCTGGCGCTGGTGGCAAGCGTCGTGGCAATCGACATCGACTGTTCGCCCAGGACGCCGGAAAGCTGGTCGGTCCCATGGGCCACCGCGACGTTGATCGCGTTGATCCGGTCGTCGAGCGTTGCCCGGATCTGGTCATGCGTTGATGCAAGCGATGTCGCCAGCTGGCCGGCATGGCCTGAAAGGGTCTGCTCGATATCGGAAGCCCTGCCTGTCATGGCCAGGGCCAGTTCGGAAGCGTGGCCGGAAAGGGCGCTGGCAATCTCGGCCGATGTGCTGGTCATCGTGCCGGCGATATCGCTGACGCGACCGGAGAGATTGTCGGCGATTTCCGCAACGCGGCCGGAAAGCTGCTTTTCGATATCGCCGATCCGGTCAGCCATCGTTTCGGCAATCGCGCTGGCACGATAGGACAGGCTGTCGGCAATTTCCTCCGTGCGGCTGCTGAGCGTATCCGTCATTTCGGCTGCGCGCGCAGACATCGTGCCGGCGATTTCGGCGGAGCGTTCGGACAGAAGCGTGTCGAGCGTGGCGGTCTGGGTGGCGAGCGTGTCGCCGAGCGCACGGCCATGTTCGGACATTGCGCTTTGCAGGCGCTCGCTGGTGCCGCTGATGGCCTGTTCGATCGCGCCGGCCGAGGAGGTCAGAACATTTGCAAGCGCGCCGGTGCGGTGCGACAGGATGGTGTCGATCCGTTCTGCGGTGCCATCAAATGCGCTGTCGATTGCCGTTGTCGATGACGTCAGCACGTTTGCAAGGGCGCCGGTGCGCTGCGACAGGATCGTATCGATCCGTTCCGCCGTGCCTTCAAAGGCGCTGTCGATGGATTCCGAGCTTGCGGCAAGCAGGCCCGAAAGCTCGATGGTTCGTTCCGAAAGCGTGTTGTCGAGGCGCAGCTGGCTGGCGGCGATCGAGGTGGTGATCTCGTCGGCTCGGTTGGTCAGCGTTTCCTCGATACGGCCGTGGATCGCCTGCAGGCCGTCGATAAAGCCGGTTGTGTGCGTATCCAGGTTCTCGGCAAGCTGCTGGTTGCTTGCAGCGATCGCACTGGTGCGGGCGTCAAGCGTTTCGGCAAGCCGCTGCTGGCTTTCGGTGAGGGCTGCCTCCAGCGAGACGGCCCGGTTGGCAAAGCCGGTTTCGAGCCGGTCTTGTGCTGCCGTCAGGGCGCCCATCAGGGTGCCTGCGCGTTCCGACAAAACGCCGTCGATGCGGACATGCGCATTGCCGATCGCGTCGCTGAGTTCGGCAGTCTTGCCGCTGATGGTCTGCTCGATGAAATCCTGGGTGGTGCCGAGCGCCGTCGCCAGTGTCAGCGATTGATCCGACAGGGCGGTTTCAAACCGTTCGATACCGCCGTCAAGAATGCCGCCGATGGAATCGGCGCCGCCGGTGACCGACTGGTTGATGCGGGCGAGGCTTTCCATCAGCTTGGAATCGAGCATGCCGGCGCGCCTGTCGAAGGCTGTGGCAAATTCGTGGAAGCGGGAATCGAAGGCCGTCGCCAGATGACCGACTGTCGTCTGCAGCTTTTCGTCGAAGAAGCCGGTGCGCAGGTCGATATCCATGATCATGTCGTCGGCGCTGGACTTCAGGCTCTGGCGGAAATTCGCGCCCTTTTCGTCCAGCGTGGCGTTCAGCGTATTCAGGATGTCGTCGAGACCGCCGGTAATGGCCTGCTGGCCAACGTTCAGGCTCTCGTTGAGATCGCGGGTGCGGGCGATCAGGGTCTCGTTGAGCTGGCGGGCCCGTTCATTGAGCGCTGCGTTCAGCTTCTCGGTATTGGCATCGAGCGAGGACGCGCGGGTCTCGAACTGTCCAAGCAGCTGCTGGCCGCGCTTAGCCAGCGTCTGGCTCAGATTGTCCAGGCGGGTATCGAATTCGTTGCTGAGCGAAACGCCGGCGGTGGTGAGACCCGAAAGCAGGGCGTCCGTGCGGGTCGACAGCATGGCGCCGATGGTCTGGGTGGCGCTGTTGGAGCGCTCCATCAGGGCGGCGGCACGGGTCTCGATCATCGAGGCAAACGCTTCGCCGGATGTGGCGATGCGGTTGGAAATATCGTCGCCGGCAATCGCCAGCTCGTCCTTGAGCTGGGTATGGGCGCCTGAAATCGACGAGCGGATGCGTTCGGCATGGCCGACGATGGATTCGCGCTCGAGGCCGAGTTCCTGAACCAGGGTACGCACCCGCAGTTCGTTGTCGCTATAGCTGCGTTCAAGCGCGTTGACTTCGGAATGAACCAGCGTTTCGAGTTCGGTGGCGCGCGCGATCGTCCGCTCGATACCCTCGTTCATCGCCGACACTTCGCGCCGGACGGCCTGACCGACCGTCATGATGCGCTCGGAAGCGGCGGTTTCAGGCTCTGCAAGGCGCAAGGCGACTTCAGCCATGGAGCGGGCGGCGCTGCGCAATTCCTGGGCGCGCGAAATCATGATGGCAAAGGAGAAGAACAACATCACCGGCAGGATGATGAAGATCGCCACGCCAATGGCGCCCGGCATGGCCGACAGGTCGGCCAGCGAGCGAATCTGCCAGATTTCCGGGCCATAGAGAAGGTTGGCGACACCAAGGCCGCCGATGATCCACAGGGCCGAGACGGCTGCGGCCATGCGCATCGCCGAGCGGCTGGAGCGCACGTCCAGCGATCGCAGGATCGCGGCCGGCGTCCTGCGGCCATCGTCGTTTGCCGGAGCAAACGAGGGGGCTCTGGGGGCGGGCTCCGGAGACAGGTTTCGTTGCGTTTCGGCGGCGCGGGCAGCTTTTGCAGTCTGCTCCTGCTGAGGTTTGGCACTTTTGGCCTGGCCCGAAGCGGGTGCCTGCTTGACGGGGTCAGACACTTTTTCCTCCGGGTGGTCCAGCGAAGTCTTGTCGTTGAGGGCGGACTTAAGCTCGTCAAAATCGATTTTCAGAGCGTCTTCCAACGCCTGAAATGCCTTGTCGTCGATCGACTCATTGCTTTTATTTGTCGCCATGCGGATACGCCTCGTTACCAAACTGTCCTTTCGGAAGGATCCGCCGCAACACCGCCTGCATTGGGAACACCTCCGAAACTCGGACGGTGACATGAGGATACGCGCATCACATCTACGCAGAACCCTGACATGCACCCATTTCAACCACGCACCGACGGACAACGCATTGAGACCCGTAGGTGCTTCATTCAATACAGTTTTCCGTCAGGACCGTTTACACCCGAAGACGTAAACATATCCCTCAACGTACCGTAGTGACACATTCACCGGTTTCTTACAATTAACGCCCTCCGGCATTCGTTAAAATCCTAACAAGTTCTTAATGAAATTTGGAGGCGTTTTCGCCAAAAACCCTTGTAATCAGGCGGTTTAATGGCCGTTAACCATGCCAACCGAAAGCTGCCCTCATTGCGCCGCGTTTTAATCAGATAGCAGCGCCGCTCCGGCCTAATCAGCCTCAGAGATGACTGGAATATCGGCCTTGTAGGGATCACACGGTCCACACCATCTTGAGGCCATATAATAAACAGACGGGTCAAGCACTTCCAGACAAATCCGGGAAGGCCGGGTGTCTTGGAGGGCGAAACAGAAAAAAACGGGACGGCCGGTTGCGAGCTGGTGCGTCAGAAGAAAACACAACAAGGACATTGGCACATGGCGGCTCTCAAGATCGCGTTCGAAGCACCCGACAATTTCGGCGGGTCCTGCCCTTCCACATCGAGACCCATCGATTTCGTGCATCTGGCGACGCAGACGATGGGTGACAAGCTTCTCGAAATCGAAGTGCTGCAAATGTTTGCGCGCCAGGCCCGGCAGCTGATGAAGGATCTGTCTTCCGACAGCGCCGATGCCCGGCTCTCGACCGCGCACCGGCTTAGGGGCGCTGCTCTGGCCGTTGGCGCGTTCGGCGTGGCCGAGACCGCAGCCGCCGTCGAAGCGTCGCCAGAGGATGCCGGCAATCTTGCCGCGCTCGGTGCAGCCGTGCTCGAGGCCGAGCTGTTTATCCTGAAACTCTGCCGGTAGGCGGGGCTTAAACCCTCAGTCACACAGGGTCATGGGGCAGGCGGGCCCCAGCCCAGACCCCTTCGGCCAAAACCCCTTCGACCAAAGCCCTTCTGTCAAAGCCCTGCGAGTTGACTGGCGATGGGATTTGTTGGAAGAAACCGGATGAATTTGCCGCGCTCCGCCGCCGCCTCTGTTTCGGGGCGGCGCGACTGTTCTTGCGGCAAGCCGAAACAACGCCAAGCATCCGGAAAAACAATGCCAAAACTGAGTATCATCGCCTTTGACGGCACCCGCCACGATTTTGAGGTTCAAGCGGGTACGACCGTCATGGAAAACGCCGTGCGCAACTCGGTGCCCGGCATCGAAGCCGAATGTGGCGGCGCCTGCGCCTGTGCGACCTGTCATGTCTATGTCGATGACGAATGGTCGGCGGCGGTGGGTGCACCGGAGGCGATGGAAGAAGACATGCTCGATTTCGCCTACGACGTGAAGCCGACCTCGCGTCTGTCCTGCCAGATCAAGATGAGCGAGGGCCTTGACGGGCTCGTCGTGCATGTGCCGGAGCGCCAGGCCTGAGTTCAGGCCCCTCCTAAAGCGGGCCGCGATCTTTCAGATTCATTTCCTGCGCTTTAAACTGCGCACTTTTGCGCGACATGCTTTAGCCGGTCGCTGTCAAAAAAAGCCCCGCTTGTCGTGATTGACGGGCGGGGCCAGGAGGGCGCATCGCAAACAGATGAGGGAGGGAACATCTGCTGCATCAAGACACGCCAGGAGAACACAACCTGCGCAACGGCCCTGGCCGGTCGAACATCAATCCAGAACGGGACAGTCAAGCGCGAAACAATACTTCCGGTTTGGCGCACCCGTCATGGACGCGCATTCAGTATCCGGACGAGAATGAAGCTGGTTTGTTTTCCTGTTCTTCACTCTATGCTTGCACTGTACCTCATCTTCCGCCGTTGTTGTATCGCTAGAAATCACCAATGAGATATTGTTGACACGCAAGCTTGGTACAAGCCGGGTGATTCGCCGCTTAAGATTGTGTGGGAACGCGGTACTGCGCCGATCTGGCGTTACCGCTTGGTCAGTGTATCCAGCCGATACTGCAGCAGCCGGACCATCCGGCGATCGAAATTGGCGGCTTCCATCCTGTCGAAACGGGCCTGATCGCGATCATGGTCCTGGATGGCCGTTTCGCTGAGCCGTGCAACGCGGGCCTGCATGCGCTCGCAATCGGCCTCGGGCTTCAGCAACAGGAAGTCCTTTTCCAGCTTGCGCGCATGGTTGCGGGCAATTTCGGCATGGCGCTCCTCGTGACGCTTGATGTCGCTTGATAGCGTATCCCAGACGAGGGCGAGGTCGCGGTTTGCCTTGCGGCGATTTTTCCAGCGCGGCAGGATCAGCCGGGTGCTCAGCGTCACTTTGGCGCTGCCGACAGCGCAGCGATTGCCACGTTTGACGTAGGTGACCGTGCCGCCGAACTTGATCTTGGTGGCGCCGGGATGGCGCGAGCCGCTGGCTTTCATCATCGGCCCGTGTACCGACAGCGCCTGGTCCAGCTCCTCAGCCGTGCGGCCGCCGATGGAGAAGTACGTAATGCTCTTGTTCACGACGGTTTCGGCAAAGGCTGTCGAAGAAGGGCTCGCCACGAAGCTTGCTATCAGAAGCGCGGCGAATGAAATGCGGCCAATCGGCATATTGTCACAGGTCTCGGCAGTTGAACTTCCAGAGAGCTTGGGGCATAGCCAGCCGGAGCGCAACAGTAAATAGGCAACAGCCCGCGGTAAACCGGAAAAGCCGATGAATTTCGGATATTTGCGTTCACGCAATTGTATTTATGCTTTTAGCGCCGTCCACCGCCAGCCGGGTGACGGCCCCGTGCAAGAAAGGGAGTGAAACCACCATGATCGATCCTTTCCAGCCGTTCGAATGGGCATTGGCGCACGGCCGGACGTTGACGCTCGGTCCGAAGGGACGGCTGATGGCGATCATCAACGTGACGCCGGATTCGTTTTCCGACGGCGGCAGCTACAATGAAACAGAGGCCGCGGTAGCACAGGCATTGCGGTGCATCGAAAACGGCGCAGAAATCCTCGACATCGGCGGTGAATCGACCCGCCCGGGTGCGGCTGCGGTGACAGCTGCGCAGGAGCAGGACCGGGTCCTGCCGGTGATCTCGGCGCTTGCCGGCCGCACCGATGCGATCATTTCCGTGGACACGTACCGCGCCGAAACCGCGCGCCTCGCAGTCGCTGCCGGCGCCCATATCATCAATGACGTGCACGGGCTGCAGCGCGAGCCCGATCTTGCCGGTGTTGCGGCTGCGACCGGGGCGGGCCTGTGCATCATGCATACCGGCCGCGACCGCGAAAAGCTCGCAGATGTGGTGCACGATCAATATCATTTCCTCGAACGGTCTCTGGAGATCGCGGCGGCAGCCGGTGTCGAGCGCCAGCGGATCATTGTTGATCCGGGTTTCGGCTTTGCCAAGGATACCGACGAGAACATCGCGCTGATGGCCCGGTTTGACGAGCTGTCCGGTTTCGGACTGCCGCTTTTGGCCGGCACGTCGCGAAAGCGCTTTCTCGGGGCCATCACCGGCCGTGAGGCGCAGGAGCGGGATGCAGCCACTGCGGCGACGACGGCGTTGCTCAGAATGGCGGGTGCTGCGGTTTTCCGGGTACACGATGTCGCAATCAACAGGGATGCGCTTCTGGTGGCGGATGCTATGCTGGCGGCAAAAAGAAATATAACGGGACTGCCTGGGAAGGACAATCGACCATGAAAGCGCTCTACACGATCACCCTGAAGAACTGCGCCTTCTTTGCGCGTCACGGCGTCCATGACGAGGAGGAGTTCCTGGGGCAGCGGTTCTTCGTCGATGCGGAGCTGGATGTCGAGCAGGGGACGGCGCTGGTCGACGATTCGATCGATGATACAGTGCATTACGGTATTGCCTTCACCGAGATCGAGAAGATCATCACCGGCCGCCGGCGTTACCTGATCGAGGCCCTGGCGCTGGAGGTGGCAACGACGCTCTGTTCGGTTTTCCCACAGATCCGCCGGGCGAAAATATCGATCCGCAAGCCGAATGCACCGGTTCCCGGTGTGCTCGACTACGTCGAAGTGACGGTCGAGCATTTTGCCTGATATGGATAAGCATCTGGCGACGCTCGGCCTCGGCGGCAATATCGGCGATCCGGCCGCGTCGATGGCGCGGGCGCTCGTTCTTTTGGATGGGCGGGCGGATTGCGCGGTGACGCATGTCTCAAAACTCTACCGCACGCCGCCCTGGGGGAAAATCGACCAGGCCTGGTTCTTCAATGCCTGTGCCGCGGTTGCGACCACACTGTCTCCGGACGATTTGCTGAATGCCTGCCTGTCGATCGAACGCCAGATGAAACGGGAGCGCCTGGAGCGTTGGGGTCCGCGCACGATCGATATCGATGTGCTGACCTATGACGACCTGACCCGGCATTCGGAGACGCTGGAAATACCGCATCCGCGGATGACCGAACGCGGTTTTGTCCTGAAGCCGCTGGCGGATTTTGCGCCGGATCTTGCTGTTGCCGGCCGCTCGGTCGCTGATTGGCTGGAGGACGCCGATATTGCAGGGATAGAAATTGCCGATCCGCGTAGCGACTGGTGGCGGCAGATTGCCGAAAAACCGGCGCCGTGAACGCAAAAGAGCCAGACAGGCCGGCTCTTTGACTTTTCCGATCGATTAATTCTACTCGATTGAGCCGACCGCGATGTCATCGACCTGGCGGCTGAGGCTGACACCGATCACCGGAACCATCGTCTCTTCGACCTTGACCGAGATGGTGATATTCAGAGTGGAAGGATCCTGCAGGCGCGCGATCATCGCGCCGTTCAGCTTCTTGCGATTGATGCCGACGACGACCTTGTCCTTGGCGACGTTGCCCGAGACGATATCGAGCCCCTTGCCGTCGGCGCCATCGAGGAATTTGCCGGTATAGGTCTTGCCCTTCTGGGTGATCAAGGCCGACATCGGCTGCTTGAAAACGCCAACGCGGCAGGTGCCGTCGAGCTTGATGCCTGCGGATGAGCCTTCTGCCGGTTCTCCGGTCAGGTCGCAGGTGAATTTCGTACCCTTGTACTTTCCGGCGACAATTTCGCCCGGGCCTTTCCATTGGCCGGAGACCTGTTCGAAAAACGCCTTGTCGTTCCCGCCCGAAAATGCCGGGGTGGCTGCGCAGGTCAGGGCTGCGAGTGAGGCTGCGGCGATGCCGCGAGCGATCAAAGAGGGGCGCGAGAACATGAACGATCCTTGATGGTCGATGTCAGGAATGTGAGGTTACATTTGCACTTAAATGGTTAATGGAGCGTTTCGCCACCTTGATTGATGACGGTAAAGGACGCTCACGAAATGTTTCATAGGTGAGTTTTCAAGCCGTTGAAAGTGCTGGAAATGCGGTGCTTTCACACATGGATCACCATGACGTGTGCGCCGGTGACCGGATGTGCTTTTGAAACTGCCTGAGGGTTTGTTACGTATTTGGGCATACAGGGAGGCCGAAGATGACCATCATGGACGACATCGAGTCGCGGTCTGCGCCAAACAGCGATGAGAGCACGGTCATCTACCGGCACCGGATCGCTACGCGCGTGACCCACTGGACCTGGGCGGTTGCGCTGTTCTTCCTGCTTTTGAGCGGGTTGCAGATATTCAATGCCCATCCTCAGCTCTATATCGGCAATCAATCCGGTTTCGAGTTCGAAAACAGCGTCCTGTCCATGCGCGCGATGCGGGCACAGGACGGCACGGTTGGCGGTTATACCACCGTTCTCGGCCGCACATTCGACACGACCGGCGTCTTTGGCATGAGCGGGCCGGCGGACAATCCGTCCTATCGCGGTTTTCCGGCATGGGCGACGTTGCCGTCCTATCAGGATCTGTCGACAGGGCGCGTCGCGCATTTCTTCTTTGCCTGGTTTTTCGTTGCCGCCTTTCTGGTCTGGTTTGTCAGCAGCCTGAGCAATGGGCATTTGAAGCGCGATATTCTTCCCTCCATGGCCGATGTCAGGGCTTTGCCGCGCAGCATCGCCGATCACCTGCGCTTCCGGTTCCATCATGACGGCCGTTACAACGGCCTGCAGAAGCTGGCCTATGCCGGCGTGCTGCTTGTCGTCTTTCCGCTGATCATTGCGACCGGCCTCACCATGTCACCGGGCATGAATGCGGCCTGGCCGTGGCTGCTCGACATTTTCGGCGGCCGGCAGACGGCGCGATCCATCCACTTTCTTTGCATGGCGGCGCTGGTGGCCTTCTTCGTCATTCACATCGTCATGGTTGTCGCGGCAGGGCCGCTCAATGAAATGCGTTCGATCATTACAGGCTGGTACCGGACGGACGGGAAGAAGAACGAGGAGCACCCGCTATGAGCCAGTTCATCGTCAACCGCCGAAAATTCCTGACCATCGCCGGCGTTGCCGCTTCCGCCATTCCGCTTTCGGGCTGCGATGCCTTCGATAGCTTACTGTCGGGGCAGAGCCCGGTGCGCGACTTTCTCGCCTCGGCAAACGGTCTGACCTACCGGGCTCACCGCGCGCTGATCGGCGCCGATACGTTGGCGCCGGAGTTTGCCGCAAGCGAAATCCGCCAGGGCCAGCGGCCGAACGGATCTACCGATCCGGCCGATGCCGGCTATCTTGCGCTGAAGGACACGGCTTTTGCCGGCTACCGGCTGGCGGTTAGCGGGCTGGTCGAAAAACCGGTGAGCTTCAGCCTCGACGCGTTGCGCAACATGCCGGCGCGTACACAGATTACCCGGCACGACTGCGTCGAGGGCTGGAGCTGCATCGCCAAATGGACCGGCGTGCCGCTGCACCGGATCCTCGATGAAGTCAGGGTGAAGCCGGAGGCGCGTTTCGTGGTCTTCCACTGCTACGACACCATGAACCTCGGACTGCAGGGTGCCGTGCCCTACTACGAATCGATCGACCTCATCGATGCACGCCATCCGCAGACGATCCTTGCCTATGGCTGCAACGATCAAGCTCTTGCCGTTGCCAATGGTGCGCCGCTCAGGGTCCGTATCGAACGGCAGCTCGGCTACAAGATGGCCAAGTACATCAAGGGTATCGAGGTTGTTTCGTCTCTTGCGCCGTTCGGCAGCGGCAAGGGCGGCTTCTGGGAAGATCTCGGCTACGAATGGTATGGCGGCATTTAGCCGTCGCCTTCCGGCGTTCTCGCCTTGGATGTTCCTGGCGTCAGGTCGCTGAGGAAATCGCCGATACCGGGGCGTTTCAACGCCCGGAACGGCATTGGCCGGCACAGATCCATCGCGGCGATGCCTATGCGTGCGGTCATCAGGCCGTTGATGACACCTTCGCCAAGTCTTGCCGACAGTTTCGAGGCAAGGCCATGACCGAGCACCTGCTGGATCAGGCTATCGCCGGCGGCAATCGAGCCGGTGACGGCCAGATGGGCAATTACGTCGCGCATCAACCGCAACAGTCCCAATGTACCCGGCCGGCCGCCATAAAGGTCGGCCATTGCCCGGATCAGCCGCGCCGATTCATAAATCACGTAGCCGAGATCGACGAGCGCGCGCGGACTGACGGCGGTGACGATCGAAACGCGCTTGGATGCGTTGAGGATCAGGCCTCTGGCTTCGCGATCGAGTGGCGTCAGCAGTTCGCGCTCAGTCAGGTCGAGCAGGTGGGGGCCGTCGATGATGTCGGTCTCGGTTTCCTTCAGCCGCAGGCGGCCGCGCGCCGTCTGCGGCTTGGCGGCAAGCAGATGGACAAGATGGGCCATCACCTGCCGTGCGGGCTTTGCCGTTTGCGACAGGCTGGCATCGATCGCTTCCTGTTTCAGGGCCTGGACGGCATTCAACCGCATCAACCCCGACAGTTCGCGGGCGACAATGACCAGGAAGGCGATCAGGCCGATCGCGACGGCGGCGATGGCGAGATAGCCGAGCCAGTCGGCCCGCGTGAAAAGATCGCGCACGAGACTGTCGATCCAGAGGCCGACCGCCAGGGATACCAGAACGCTAAGGGCGCCGGCGGCAAGCTTGGCGAACGAGAAACGCCGCTTGCGCGGTGCTGCTTCAGGCAGGTCGGGCAGGGCGCTCGTGGTTGCCGCGAAAGGATCGTCGGCATCGGCCGTCATGACGACGTTGCCACTGAAACTTGCCGGCGAACGTTTTGTGGTGGCGGGCCTTTCGGCCGGCGCGGATGGAACGTTGCCGATCGTGAACGCAGCGGGTTTTCGCGGTGGAATCTTAGGTGTGTCGCTCATGCAAGCCGGTCTCCGAAAAGGAACTGCATGGCCCGGTCGAGCCGGATATGCGGGACGGACAGTTTTAAGCCGCCGCCGGTCTCCTCGATGTGCGGTGGCCGGAAGCGTACAAAACTCAGATCAGGCACCAGACTTTCTTCCGGCCTTGATTCAAGGTCTTGAAAAAGTGCATCCGGATTCTTCGGTAAGTCGCCGGTAAATATAGCTGTTTTCCGTTCGCCATCAAAGGTCTCGCCGTTGATCGTTTCGCCCGCAATCGGCGTCCCGACGATGACCGGCAGCGTGTGGCCGTCGTGATTGACGGTCGCCTCGCGGGTCGCCCGGACAGAGGCGATGGCCATGACCTCAAGGCCGGCGCCACTCATGCCGATACGCTCGACCGCACGCCGGACAAGGCGCTCGGTGATCCGCTCAAGCCGGTCGTGACTCTCGTGGTGCAGATGGTCGGCCTTGGTGGCGGCGATCAGCACCTTGTCGATCCGCTTGGTGAGAAAGGACGACAGGAAGGAATTGGTTCCGGGCTGGAAGCTGGCCAGGACGTCGGCCAGTGCGTTCTCCAGATCCAGCAGCGATTCCGGCCCGCGGTTGATCGCCTGCAGGGCGTCTATCAGCACGATCTGCCGGTCGAGCCTGGCAAAGTGCTCGCGGAAGAACGGTTTGACCACATAGGTTTTGTAGGCCTCGTAGCGTCGCTCCATCATCGCCCAGAGCGAACCTTTTGGCGCCCGGCCTTGCGGAAGGGCAGGCAGGGGCGAAAAGGTCAGCGCCGGCGAGCCTTCGAGATCGCCGGGCATCAGGAACCGGCCGGGCGGCAGCGTCGATAGCGAGCGCTCGTCGGACTTGCAGGCCTGAAGATAGCGGGTGAACACTTCGGCCAGCCCACGGGCGTCCGCCTCGACGGCGGGCGCCGTGATGTCGAGCGAGGAGGCCAGCGACAGCCAGTCCACTGAGAGTTCCGCGCGAACCCCGGTTTTCGCCCGATCCGCCGTGCGGTCGCTGAAGGTGCGAAAATCCTGGGTCAGCAGCGGCAGATCAAGCAGCCATTCGCCGGGATAGTCGACAATGTCGATCGACAGCCTGCCGGGCGAAAAAATCCGGTTCCAGCCGCTGGCGCTTTCATAGTCGAGCGTGATGCGCAATTGCGAGATCGCCCGCGTCGAATCCGGCCAGTGCCGGTCGCGCACAAGCGCTGCGATATGGTCTTCATACTGGAAGCGCGGCACCGCATCGTCCGGTTGCGGCTCGAGCCGGATTTTCGAGACCCGCCCGGAGCGAACGGCTTCGAAGACGGGCAGCCGGCCGCCGTTCAGGAGGTTGTGGACCAGCGACGAGATGAACACGGTCTTGCCCGACCGCGAAAGGCCTGTGACACCGAGGCGCAGGGCCGGGTTGACGAAACCCGATGCGCGGCCGGTCAGTGTGTCGAGCGCAAGTCGTGCGTCATCGGTGAAACGGGTCATGAATGGCGGCAAGATTTCAGGCCTTAGATACGCGTGGGATATGGCTTCACGGCCATGCATGTCATCTGCGATATAGTGCGCCGGAGCGGCTGAATAAAGGTTGCACCCGGCCGTCGACGATTAGTGCTCAGCAGGTGTGACATCGGGATCGAGCCACGCCGTCAGCCTTCCCCGCGGCAGGACGCCGCCGGACGGGCGCATGTCGAAGTCGATCGCTGCCAGCGCACCCGGCGGATAGCCGGCCGGGATAACGTCGCCGGCTGTATCTTCGCCGAGGATTTCGCGCAGGATATCCTCGATCACGGGATTGTGCCCGACGACCATGAGCGCTGAAAGGGTAGGGTCCTGGCTGCCGATGATGTCGCGATAGACATTTTCTCCACCGACGTAGAGCCCGTCGATATAGCGAATCTCCAGGTCCTCGGTCATCGCGCGGCGCAGCGCGTCTGCCGTCTGGCGGCAGCGCACGGCGCTGGAGCAGAGAACGAGGTCGGGCCGCAGGCCCTGGTCAGCCGCCATGTCCGCAACGATCTCGGCGTCGGCAAAGCCGGTATCATCCAGCGTCCTGTCGAAATCCTTCTGTCCCGGGAGCGCCCAGCCGGCCTTGGCATGCCGCAGAAGGTAAAGGCGAAAAACCGGAGCAGGCGCAGCGGGCATGGGGATATCCTGGAAATGGTATTGCCGCCTGAATGGCGGCGTCGATCGTTCGGCTCCGTATGCGCTTTTGTCCGCCGGGACCGTTGAAAGATCAAGCCACCACGATCTGTTTTTCAAAGTGGCGCGGCCGGGCTTGCTCGATCGCGTTTCAGGGCGGCGAGGCGATGAATGAACGTGCGGCGCAGTCGATCCGAAGAATGGAGAAAAAGTTGTGCCTATTTCTTGTGCGACGGGGAATTGCACAAAAAACGCACCCGCATCTTTGCGGTGCCTGACCTGCGACTTTGGCGACGAATACGCGATGCCGGCCACAAGACAATTTTGCAAAAAATCCAAAATCTGTAATTTTGATGAAATATTAGCCTGTTAGCCTTTCTCGTAAGCAAGGCTTAAAAAACGGTGGGCTGTTTTTCAAAGACTTGAAACGGCGCGTGCATGGGTCTATACACCGCCGCACATGAGATGTTCTTCAGGAGAATCGCGTTGAGTGAGAAGATCGATCTTAGTTCCTTTGTCTTGTCGGAGACTGAGGAATTCATGAATACCAGCCAGCGTGCATATTTCAGAGCAAAACTGAACGCCTGGAAAAACGACATCCTCCGCGAGGCGCGCGAAACGCTCGGGCACCTGGCCGAGGAAAGTGCAAACCACCCAGATCTTGCAGACAGAGCATCGTCGGAAACCGACCGGGCCATTGAGCTTCGGGCGCGGGACCGGCAGCGCAAGCTGATCTCCAAGATCGATGCGGCCCTGCAAAGGCTTGACGAGGGAACCTACGGTTACTGCGAGGAAACCGGCGAACCGATCGGACTGAAGCGTCTCGACGCAAGGCCGATCGCCACCTTGTCGATCGAGGCGCAGGAGCGTCACGAACGTCGGGAAAAAGTCTACCGCGACGAGTAATCGTCTCAGTCCCAGACATTAAAAAACGGCGCGACATGATCGCGCCGTTTTTGCTTTTATCGGTTTTACAATTGACGTGTCCCGCCGCCCGCTATCTCGGCCGGCTCAGTTCTTCCGGTTGACGGCAATCTCGTTCAGCATGCGGTTCATCTCGTCCTCGAGCGTCGGTTCGGTGCGATTGCCTTGCGCTGCGCCAAGCCGTGGCTCCGGCCGTGCGCCAGGGGCAGACAAGGCGGCATTCGTCCGCGTGTCGCTGTCGACGCGGACGTCGTCTGCCGTCAGCTTGCCGAGATCGCCGCTGATCTCAGCGTCGAGAATGCGTTCGAATTCAAGGGCGGAGGTATCTTTCTGGTTCCGGAGCTCTGGTGTCTGCGCGGCCGCTGCGACCGGTGCTGCCTGAACAGGGCGCTGCACCGCAACGGGCTGGTTGGCTGCAAGAACGCGTGATCGTGCAGCATCCAGAACATCTTCCGGCGATCTGGCCGTTTCAAGCGACACGGAAGGCGCTGCCCCAGAGGCGGCGGGCTGCGGACGCGGCTGAGGCTGGACCGGGACCTGGCGTTCGGAAACGGCCTGGCGCGCGGCCGCCATGGTGTCCGGCTGCGGCCTGACCTGTGCGGATCGCGTCAGCGGCGGGCCTTCGGAGCCTTCGCCATAGAGAACCTGTCCCATGGCAGAAACCGGTGCTGCCTTGGTTTCCGGCTGGGGGGCAATGCGGCGTTCGGCGGCAGGGCGCGCGACCATCGTTTCCGGCGCGGCGGCTGCGACGGCAGCCTGCTGCGCTGGCACGCTTTGCGAGGCGATCCGGCTCTCGATGACCACGTCTGTCGGTCCGCCGATCATGATCAGGTGCTCGACATCGTCGCGGCGCACCAGCACCAGCCGTCTGCGCGTATCGATCGCCGCCGCATCCAGCACGGCAAGCCGCGGCTGGCGGTTCTTGCCGCCGCGGATGAAGGGCGAGGACGGCCTGTTGCGCATGAACCGGAGCACGGCGACCAGGCAAAGCAGGCCCAGAGCTACAGCGCCCGCCGCAATGATGAAACGGGTACCGTTGTTGCCAACGATATCTTCGATCATGTGCCGTACTCCTTCGTGAAATCGTGACCTAGGCCTATTTGACGGCTTTTTTCAGGCTGATACAAGCCGTGACGGAGACCGTGACGGTATTGTCCAAGTCTGATTGTCCTATCGCGAATGCCGGCCTGTTTCTACCGGCGGCGAGGTGTGGCGGGACATTCCCTGTGAATTGACGTCAATGCCCTTCACAGAGATGCTTTGTGCTCTTCCCTGCGGCTGTTAAAGATGATTCTTGCTTGGTGTTTCGCGGTCCACCGGCGCGGATTGCAGATTCGCCCGGGCTTGCGTTGAGCGGAGCATAGAGACCAAACCTGCACGCTCATTCCGGGCGCGCCTGGCACGGTTGAAAAACGAGGGCCTTATGACGAAATTGCGGCAGGCAGGTGACTATCACATGCCGATTGTAGACCGTGGAACCCGGCCCGGCACGGTGCTGCGGATCATCCTGCTTGCCATTGTCCTGACCGCTTCGGCTGCCGCCTTCGTCGTCTTCAAGAACCAGCTCGAAAACCAGATCGTACTTGGTATTCTCGGCGTTTTGGCCATGGTCGGGATTTTCTTCCTGGTCTCTTCTGTCATCGGCTTCATCGAGGTCATGCCCCAGTCCCGGCCGGACGAACTGGCGCGCGCCTTCCTCGATGGACATCAGGATGGCACGCTGGTGACCGACCGCAAGGGCCGGATCATCTATGCCAATGCTGCCTATGGCGCGCTCACCGGCGCCACCAAGGCGACCGAGATCCAGTCGCTCGAAACCATCCTGTCGCGCAACCGGGAAGCGACGGAGGCGATCTACCGGTTGACCAACGGCCTGCATGAGGGCAAGGCCGGGCATGAGGAGTTCCGCCTTTCGAAGCCTTTGCGATCGGGCGGCGGCTCGGCCGGATCCGGCGCGCATTGGTTTCGCCTGAAGGCGCGCGTCCTGCCGCTCGAGGACGGCGAGCGTAACCCGCTCTACATCTGGCAGATTTCCGACATCACCTCCGAGCGCGACGATCAGGAGCGTTTCTTCAAGGAATTGCAGAACGCGATCGATTATCTCGATCACGCCCCCGCCGGCTTTTTCTCGGCCGGCAAGAAGGGCGAAATCTTCTACATCAACGCGACGCTTGCCGACTGGCTGGGCCTGGATCTGACCAAGTTCCAGCCCGGGTCGATGACAATCGCCGATCTCGTCGCGGGCGAGGGGCTGGCACTGGTCCAGTCGGTGCAGGCCGAACCCGGACTGAAAAAGACCAAGACGCTCGATCTCGACCTGCGCAAGGCCAATGGCCAGAGCTTTGCCGTGCGCCTGGTGCACCGCGTCTCATCCGCCCGCGATGGTGCGCCTGGCGAAAGCCGGACGATCGTGCTTGCGCGCTCCAACGACGATGAAAGCGATCAGTCGGCCTCGATCGCCGCCATGCGCTTCACCCGCTTCTTCAACAATACGCCGATGGCGATCGCGTCCGTCGATGGCGACGGCCGGATCCTGAGAACCAACGCGCCATTCCTGAAACTGTTTTCCGCCGTCGTCTCGCAGGACGACATGGAGCACGGCGCACTGCTGGAGGCCGTCGTCCACGAAACCGACCGGACCCGCCTGCGCGATGCGCTGGATGCCGCCAGGGACCGGCAGGGCGATATCGCCCCGATCGATTCGCTTCATCCGACCGACGAAGCGCGGCATTTCCGCTTCTATGTGAACGCGGTCATCGACCAGAGCGACCAGGCGCCGGAAGAGGCGGCGATTGTCTATGCGGTCGAGATCACCGAGCAGAAGGCGCTCGAAACCCAGATGGCGCAGACGCAGAAGATGAATGCCGTCGGGACGCTGGCAGGCGGCATCGCGCATGACTTCAACAACGTGCTGACGGCGATCCTGCTTTCCTCCGACCACCTGCTTTTGTCGGCAAGGCCATCGGATGCGAGTTTTGCCGATCTGATGGAGATCAAGCGCAACGCCAATCGTGCGGCCGTCCTGGTGCGCCAGCTTCTCGCCTTTTCGCGCAAGCAGACGATGCGCCCGACCGTGCTTTCCATGACCGATGTCGTCGGCGACCTGCGCATGCTGGTCGATCGCATGACCGGAACCAATGTCAAGCTCGAGGTCGACTATGGCCGCGATCTCTGGCCGGTGCGCACCGATCTCGGCCAGTTCGAGCAGGTCGTGCTCAACCTTGCCGTCAACGCCCGCGATGCCATGCCCAATGGCGGCGTCATCACGTTGCGCACGCGCAATCTGCCGTCCGCCGAAGTGGCGGCGCTGAACCGTCGCGAACTGCCCGAAGACGATTATGTGATGGTCGAGGTCTCCGACCAGGGTACCGGTATTCCGCCGGAAATCCTCGACAAGATTTTCGAGCCCT
Source organism: Pararhizobium sp. P1_E7 (assembly GCF_056405855.1). Taxonomy (NCBI): domain Bacteria; kingdom Pseudomonadati; phylum Pseudomonadota; class Alphaproteobacteria; order Hyphomicrobiales; family Rhizobiaceae; genus Pararhizobium; species Pararhizobium sp. P1_E7. Next base: position 160,444 of record NZ_JBFUBH010000005.1, read on the forward strand.
TCTTCACCACCAAGGAAGTCGGCAAGGGCACCGGGCTCGGACTGTCGATGGTCTACGGCATTATCAAACAGTCCGGCGGCTACATCTATCCCGAATCCGAGGTCGGCAAGGGAACGACGTTCCGCATCCTTCTGCCGCGCTATATCGAAGAAGCGCCATTGCCGGGCGAAGCCGGCGAGGTTCCGGCTGCGGCAGCACTCACCGCAAAAGCGCCAGCCAAGGAGGAACCAACGGATCTGACCGGAAACTCGGCCGTGGTTCTTCTGGTGGAGGACGAAGAGGCCGTGCGCCGGGGCGGCAAGCGCATGCTCGAAACCCGCGGCTACACGGTGTACGAAGCCGGCTCCGGCGTCGAGGCACTCGACGTCATGGAAGAGCTGAACGGCGCCGTCGATATCGTCGTTTCCGACGTTGTCATGCCGGAAATGGATGGACCGACCCTGCTCAGGGAAATTCGCAAGACCTATCCGGACCTGAAGTTCATTTTCGTCTCCGGCTATGCCGAGGATGCCTTTGCAAGAAACCTGCCTGCCGACGCCAAATTCGGCTTTCTGCCCAAGCCTTTCTCGTTGAAGCAGCTGGCTGTTGCCGTCAGGGAAATGCTCGACAGCTGACCAGAACCGGCGAATATCGATACGATGCCGCTGCGCAACTCCCGGTATGTCAAGCGCGACTACCAAACGGTCGAAGTTGCGGGGCTACAGCGCCGCGCGTCATTCATGGCGCGCAAAGGTCGCTGTAGCGCTTTAATCGGTTGCATAATTTATCCTTAGATCGATTCCGATTTAGGGAATTGTGCAGTCCGCGCGCAGATATTTTCCGCCGGATGTCGATTGTCGCAAAAAGGCCTGTTTCGCGATTGCACTGTGGAGGCAATGCGCTGCGCTGGTGGCCGGATCGTGTCTGCCGCCGTTCCAGAGCCAGCGTTCCGTTTGCTGATTTGCGAGAGCTCGAATGATGTCCAAGCTAAGGGTTGCAGTTCTTTTCGGTGGGCGCTCCGCTGAACACGATGTCTCGATTTTGTCGGCGCGCAATGTGTTCAAGGCGCTTGACGCTGAAAAATACGATGTCGTGGCCATTCTGATCGACCGCGACGGAAAATGGTTCCTCCAGGATCTCGTCGACGGAAACCTGCCGGACCGGCTGCCAGCCGTGGATACACAAGTTTGCCTGTTGCCAGGCGGCCGCGGCCGCGTTTTCAGTGTCCCGGAAGACGGGCGCGCGCGCGAACTGCCGCCGATCGATATCCTGTTTCCGGTTCTGCATGGGCCGCATGGTGAGGACGGATCGGTACAGGGGCTTGCCGAGGTGGCGATGGTGCCGTTTGCCGGATGCGGGATTCTGGGCTCGGCCACCGCGATCGACAAGGATGTGGCAAAGCGACTGCTGATTGAAGCCGGATTGCCGGTGGCGCGCGCATTGACCTTTCATCGGGACGCCGCTCCCCGCTTCGATGACATGGCCGCGGCGCTCGGCCTGCCGGTTTTCGTCAAGCCTGCCCGGCAGGGTTCATCGGTTGGCGTCAGCAAGGCTCAAACGGCAGACGGCTTCCGGGCTGCGCTTACGGAAGGCTTCCGTCACGATCAGAAACTCCTCGTCGAGGAATTCATCGAGGGGCGGGAGATCGAATGCAGTATCCTTGAACAGGCCGGCGGCACGCTTGTCGTCTCTCTTCCAGGAGAGATCATTCCCGCCGGCGGCCACGGTTTTTATAGCTATGATGCCAAATATATCGACCCGGACGGCGCCATTCTCAGCATTCCGGCGCAGCTTCCCGTTGAAACCACGCAAAAGCTCAGATCGATGGCGCAAAGCGCTTTCAGGGCGCTCGGATGCGACGGCATGGCCCGTGTCGATTTTTTTGTGCGGCCCGACATGAGCGCCGTCATCAACGAGGTCAACACGATCCCCGGATTTACCGATATCAGCATGTATGCCAAGGCTTTGGCGGCAAGCGGCATTGCCTATGCCGATATCATCGACCGGCTGATCGAGCATGGGCTTGCGCGGGCGCGACAGCAGGGCTGATGCGCGACGGGGGCTGGCTGCCAGCCCCCGGTTTTCCAACAGTCTTTTTAAATCAGACCAGTGCGACGGCAATCTCGGCCGCGAGCCGGGCATTGTTCTCGACCAGCGCGATATTGGTCTCGAGGCTGCGGCCGTCCGTCAGGCGGAAAATGTTGTCGAGCAGATAGGGCGTAACCTTCTTGCCGGAAATCTCGTCGCGTTCGGCATTGTCGAGCGCCCGGGTGATGTAGATTTCCATTTCGTCGCGCGGGATCTCGTTTTCTTCAGGCACCGGATTGGCGATCAGCATGCCGCCATCGACGCCGAGCAGGTCGCGCATCTTCTGGAAATTGGCGATTGCTGCCGGGCTGTTCAGCATCAGCGGGCTCTTCAGGCCGCTATCGCGCGACCAGAAAGCCGGGAAGATTTCGCTGTCATAGGTGACGACCGGAACGCCGCGCGTTTCTAGAACTTCAAGCGTCTTTGGAATGTCGAGAATGGCTTTTGCGCCGGCGCAGACGACGATGACGCCGGTGCGCGCCAATTCATCAAGATCGGCAGAGATGTCAAAGCTCTCCTCGGCCTTGCGATGCACGCCACCAATGCCGCCGGTGGCAAACACGCGGATGCCGGCCCGGGCTGCCGCGATCATGGTTGCGGCAACGGTGGTCGCACCCGTGCGGCGCTCGGCAATGGCAAAGGCGAGGTCGGCGCGCGACAGTTTCATGGCGCCTTCCGTCTGTGCCAGCGCTTCCAGCTGGGCGTCTTCCAGGCCGATATGCAAGGTCCCGTCGATGACGGCGATGGTTGCCGGGATGGCGCCTTCCTCGCGGATGATCGCCTCGACGCTGCGGGCCATGTTGAGATTGCCGGGGAAGGGCATGCCATGGGTGATGATGGTCGATTCCAATGCAACGATCGCCGCGCCGCGAGCCTTGGCGGCCGCGACTTCGCTGGAATATTCCATCGGCAGAAGAGGGGAGAATGGCTTGGTCATCGCGGGTCCTTTTTGGCAGTTTTACTGCATAATTCCCTAGACCGGTATCGATTTCAGGAAGAATTATGCTGCAAATTTAAAGCGTTACAGCGACCCTTGCGCGTCATGAATGACGCGCGGCGCCGTAAGGCGCGTTCATGACAGGATTTCGGCCGGCGGCACAAGCCGAATTGCTTCCTTAAGCATCGTCCGCGACATTTTTTCCGATACGGCCAGCGGCGAACGCACGGTGATGCCGGCAGCGGCGACACCGGAGCGAAGGCACATGTCGAGCGGTTCGCCCTCGATAAATGCCGACAGGAAACCGGCGGCGAGCGCATCGCCGGCGCCCGTGACGTCGGCAAGCGTATCGAGTTGTGGCGGCGTCACCGCAACCGCCCGTCCATCTCGAAATGCAATCGCCGGCCTGCCGCCACGGGTGATGACGCCGCCGGAAAGTCCGGCTGCCTGCAGCAGGATGGGCCATTCCGCCGCCTCTGCGCTGTCGCGGCCGGTCAGCGCCCGTGCTTCTGCCTCGTTCATGAAGAGAAAGGTCAGTCCAGGCAGGCATTTGACCAGACGCACGACCTTTGCCGGGGAAATCGCGATGGCGGCGATCGGCTTTGTTTCTTGCGCCGCGCGGGCGACCAGACCGGTCAGCGTCTCCTCGGGCAGGTTGGCATCGGTGACGATCAGGTCGCTCACTGAAACGATCTCGCGCATTGCCCTTTGTTGCAATCGCCTTGCAGAAAACAGCTGGTAGAGCTCCATGTCGGCCAGCGCGATCACCAGATTGCCGTCGTTTTCCAGAATGGCCGTATAGCTCGGCGTCTTGCGGTCGAGGAAGATGAAGGGACAATCGATAACGCCGGCCTCGCTTGCTGCCTGGGCGACCGTTTCGCCGGCGGCGTCGCCGCCGCGCGGGCTGATCATGCGAACGTCAAGTCCAAGCCGCGCCAGATTGCGGGCCGCGTTGAAGCCGCCGCCGCCGGCTTCTTCGAACCAGCTGCCGGGATTGCTCGATCCCGGTACGGTGGCGCCGAAGATGCGTGCCCGGCGGTCGATATGGGCGCCGCCAAAGATGGAAACTTGTCTGCGTGTCATGCGTTTTCCTGTGTGCCGATCCCGGGCGATTCGCTGCGCTGCGATCAATATTCGCTTTTTGTTTCAGTCAGTTCCGTTGAATGTGAAATATATGGAACAGGAAAGGAACACGCATTGTTTTACCTTGTGAATTCAACTTCATAGATAGCTCTTGCGGAATGAGAACAAAAAGTGTACATAGCTTTCATCGGCGGCTTCATTGCCTCAGCGGCTTCCATAACCTAAAGGTGGATCACATGGCACAAAACTCTTTGCGGCTTGTAGAGGACAAATCGGTGGATAAAAGCAAGGCACTTGAAGCGGCACTCTCCCAGATCGAACGTTCGTTCGGCAAGGGATCGATTATGAAGCTCGGTGGAAAAGACAGCATTGTCGAAATTGAAACCGTTTCGACGGGCTCCCTGAGCCTGGATATTGCGCTTGGCATCGGCGGGCTGCCCAAGGGGCGTGTCATCGAAATCTATGGGCCGGAAAGCTCGGGCAAGACGACACTGGCGCTGCAGACCATTGCCGAAGCCCAGAAGAAGGGCGGCATCTGCGCCTTTGTCGACGCCGAACACGCGCTGGACCCGGTCTATGCCCGCAAGCTCGGCGTCGATCTCGAAAACCTTTTGATCTCGCAGCCCGATACCGGCGAACAGGCGCTGGAAATCACCGATACGCTGGTGCGTTCCGGCGCCATCGACGTTCTTGTCGTCGATTCGGTCGCAGCGCTGGTGCCGCGCGCTGAAATCGAAGGCGAAATGGGCGATAGTCTTCCGGGTCTCCAGGCGCGTCTGATGAGCCAGGCGCTGCGCAAGCTGACCGCCTCGATCTCCAAGTCGAACTGCATGGTCATCTTCATCAACCAGATCCGCATGAAGATCGGCGTCATGTTCGGTTCACCGGAAACGACGACAGGCGGCAACGCCCTGAAGTTCTATGCCTCCGTTCGCCTCGACATCCGCCGCATCGGCGCGGTCAAGGAGCGCGAAGAGGTGATTGGCAACCAGACACGCGTCAAGGTCGTCAAGAACAAGATGGCGCCGCCCTTCAAGCAGGTCGAATTCGACATCATGTATGGCGAAGGCGTGTCCAAGACCGGCGAACTGGTCGATCTCGGCGTCAAGGCCGGCATTGTCGAGAAATCGGGTGCCTGGTTCTCCTATAACAGCCAGCGTCTCGGCCAGGGCCGCGAGAACGCCAAGTCGTTCCTGCGCGACAATCCCGATACGGCCAAGGAGATCGAACTGTCGCTGCGCCAGAATGCCGGCCTGATCGCCGAGAAATTCCTCGAAAACGGCGGCCCGGAAGCCGGAGACGACGATGACGATGCCGCTCTGGCATAAGAACCTCTGATTTTTCGCAGGTTTCGCCGGCTGCTCCCTCCAGGGCGGCCGGTTTTCTTTTGCCGTCTGGACAGGGATTGGCCTGGACGATAAAAGCCTGTGTTCCAATGGGGCGGAGAGGATCGGCGGATGCCCGGTGATCCGCGATTTTCAAAAGTTTTCCGGTTCGCGGTTCGGCCAGGCAGGCTGCGGACGGTCCGATGCAAGAGGTAAGGGCGCACTATGAACGGCGTGAATGAAATCCGGTCGACGTTCCTCGACTACTTCAAGAAGAACGGCCATGAAGTCGTATCGTCGAGCCCGCTGGTTCCGCGCAACGATCCGACCTTGATGTTCACCAATGCCGGCATGGTGCAGTTCAAGAACGTCTTTACCGGCCTTGAACAGCGCTCCTACTCGACGGCTGCGACCGCGCAGAAATGCGTGCGCGCCGGCGGCAAGCACAACGACCTCGACAATGTCGGCTATACCGCGCGCCACCATACCTTCTTCGAAATGCTCGGCAATTTCTCCTTCGGGGACTATTTCAAGGAACAGGCGATCGAGCTTGCCTGGAACCTGATCACCAAGGATTTCGCCATTGATGCCAAGCGCTTGCTGGTCACGGTCTATCACACCGACGACGAGGCCTTCGGTCTATGGAAGAAGATTGCCGGCCTGAGCGACGACCGGATCATCCGCATCCCGACCAGCGACAATTTCTGGGCGATGGGCGATACCGGTCCGTGCGGTCCGTGCTCGGAAATTTTCTACGATCACGGCGATCACATCTGGGGTGGCCCTCCGGGGTCCAAGGACGAGGATGGCGACCGGTTCATCGAAATCTGGAACCTCGTCTTCATGCAGTACGAGCAGGTGACGAAGGAGGAGCGCGTCGATCTCCCGCGTCCGTCGATCGATACCGGCATGGGTCTTGAGCGTGTCGCAGCGCTTTTGCAGGGCAAGCACGACAATTACGATATCGACCTGTTCCGCGCCCTGATCGCCGCTTCGGAAGAGGCGACCGGTGTCAAGGCCGAAGGCGATCGCCGCGCCAGCCACCGCGTCATTGCCGACCATCTGCGCGCCTCCGCCTTCCTGATCGCCGATGGCGTCCTGCCGTCGAACGAGGGCCGCGGCTACGTGCTGCGCCGGATCATGCGCCGTGCCATGCGCCACGCCCAGCTGCTTGGCGCCCGCGACCCGCTGATGTGGAAGCTCTTGCCGTCACTGATCGGCCAGATGGGGCGCGCCTATCCCGAGCTTATCCGCGCGGAAGCGCTGATTTCGGAAACCCTGAAGCTGGAAGAGACCCGTTTCCGCAAGACGCTGGAGCGCGGCCTTGGGCTGCTGTCGGATGCAACGACGGATCTCGTCGAGGGCGATCAGCTGAACGGCGAGACGGCTTTCAAGCTCTACGACACCTTCGGTTTTCCGCTCGATCTGACACAGGACGCGCTGCGCGCCCGTGGCATCGGCGTCGATACCGATGCTTTCTCCGCTGCCATGCAACGCCAGAAGGCGGAGGCCCGCGCCTCCTGGTCCGGTTCCGGCGACAAGGCGACGGAAACCATCTGGTACGAACTGAAGGAAAAGTTCGGCGCCACCGAATTCCTCGGCTACGACACCGAGACAGCCGAAGGCGTTGTCCAGGCGATCGTCCGCGACGGCAAGGCGATCGACGCGGCCTCCAAGGGCGACACGGTGCAGCTGGTGCTCAACCAGACGCCGTTCTATGGCGAGTCCGGCGGTCAGATGGGCGATACCGGCGTCATCTCGACCGATCATGCGAAACTGACGGTGACCGACGTGCAGAAGCGCGGCGAGGGGCTGTTCGTGCACTCCTGCGTCGTTGACGACGGCACCGTCAAGGCCGGCGATGCTGTGGCGCTCAACGTCGATCACGCCCGCCGCTCGCGCCTGCGGGCCAATCATTCGGCGACCCATCTTCTGCATGAGGCACTGCGCGAAGTGCTCGGCACCCATGTGGCCCAGAAGGGCTCGCTGGTCGCACCCGAACGCCTGCGTTTCGACGTCTCGCATCCAAAGCCGATGACGGCCGACGAGCTGAAGGTTGTCGAGGACATGGCCAACGAGATCATCGTGCAGAACAGCCCGGTGACGACGCGGCTGATGAGCGTCGACGACGCGATTGCCGAAGGCGCCATGGCGCTGTTCGGCGAAAAATACGGCGATGAAGTCCGCGTCGTGTCGATGGGGCAGGGCATCCATGGCTCCAAGGCCAACCGCCCCTATTCCGTCGAACTCTGTGGCGGCACCCATGTCGGCGCCACCGGCGAGATCGGCCTGGTGCGGATCGTCGGAGAAAGCGCCGTCGGCGCCGGTGTTCGGCGCCTCGAAGCTTTGACCGGTGTTTCGGCGCTGGCCTATCTCAACGAGCAGGACGAACGGGTCAAGACACTGGCGACAACGCTGAAGGTTCAGCCGGCTGACGTCCTGACGCGCGTTGAAGCCCTGATGGATGAGCGCCGCAAGCTGGAGCGCGAACTCAACGACGCCAAGAAGAAGCTGGCGCTCGGTGGCGGCGACGCCGGTGGTTCTGCCGATCAGGTGCAGGAGATCGGCGGGGTCAAATTCCTCGGCAAGGTCGTCACCGGTGTCGAGCCGAAGGACCTGAAGAGCCTGGCAGATGACGGCAAGACGAGCCTTGGCTCAGGTGTCGTCACCTTCGTCGGCGTCTCCGCAGACGGCAAGGCGAGCGCCGTGGTTGCCGTGACCGACGACCTGACGCCGCGTTTCAGCGCGGTCGATCTGGTCCGTGTCGCCTCGGCGGCACTGGGCGGCAAGGGCGGCGGCGGCCGTGCCGACATGGCGCAGGCCGGCGGCCCGGATGGCAGCAAGGCAGCGGAAGCGATCGAAGCCGTCAGCGCGGCACTGGGCGGATAATCCGGGTTCTTGCCATTGCAGATGTTTGAAAACCGGGCTGAAAGGTCCGGTTTTTCTTTGGCCAGTTCTCCTTTCCCGTGCTCAGATCGAGCGGTCAAGTCAGCAGGATTTGTCAAATCCGGATGTGGTTCTGTCCGGTTGTTCGGCTTGTATGAGGATCGGCATGAGGGAAGACAGCATCTGGGCGGTTTACGAGCGGCGGCTGCGGCGCGTATCGGCCTATATTCACGATCACCTGGACGAGGAGCTTGATCTCAATCAGCTCTCCGGCATTGCCTGCCTGTCGCCGCATCACTGGCACCGGGTTTATAGGGCCGTGCACGGCGAGACGCTGGCAGCGACCGTCAAGCGGCTCAGGCTGCACCGGGCAGCGGGTGATCTGGTGCGCACAGACCTTTCTGTCGAGGAAATCGCAAGACGGACCGGCTACCCCAATCTCCAATCCTTCAACAGGATTTTCAAATCGGTGTTCGGCATGCCGCCGGCCCGATACCGGAGAGAGGGGAGCCACACGGTCTTTCAACCGACAAACGGCAAAGGATTTGACGAAATGTACAATGTCACGATGAAAACGGTTGCCCCGCGTGCGCTGGTCGGGGTCAGCCATACCGGCTCCTATATGGGTATCGGCCGCGCCTTTGAAACCCTGGGAGGCACGCTGCAGGCGCGCCAGCTCTACAGACCCGAGATGAAGATGATCGGCGTCTATCTCGACGATCCGGATCTGGTGGCGGAAGACAAGCTTCGGTCTTTCGCCTGTGTGACGGAGGGCGAGACTGTGCCTGCGGAAGCGCCGCTGGTGCACAAACATCTCGACGGCGGCGAGTATGCGGTTCTGCGGCACAAGGGGCCTTATGCCGATATGCACAAGGCGTATCAATGGCTCTATGGCGAATGGCTGCCGAAATCGGGCCGGGAAGTCCGCGATACGGTGATGTTCGAGGAATACGTCAACAACCCGCGCGACGCAGCACCTTTGGAACTGCTTACCGACATCTACCTGCCGCTGAAATAGTGGATACGGAGCACCCGGAAGGGCTGAACCAGCCGGGTGTTTTTTTAATATGTAAGCCGGCTAAATATGTCCCGCTCCACTGGCCGCTGCTCAAGGCGATTTTCTGAAGACACCCCAGTGTATCAGGCCCTCCAGCACCCCATCCGCACTGTGAGCCTCGGCGTGATAGACATCGGCCCCGGGCCCGGCGATGGTTTTCAACTCGGCAAGGGCATTGCCGACGACGATGCCGCGCACACCCGGAAGCTCGAACATGCTGCGATCGTTGTTGGTGTCTCCGGCCACCACGGCGTCATCGTGGGAGAGGCCGAGCTGGCGGCACAGCCAGGAAAGGGCCGCTCCTTTGTCGACGCCTTCCGGCAGAATGTCGAGATCGCGATTGCTGGAATAGACGAGACGGGCGGCAATGCCGGCGCCCGCCAGCCTTTCCTCGATGGTGGACAGCATCGCGGCATCGGCGTCACGCAGGTACCAGCTGGACTTTTGCGCATGCTGATAGGCATCCGGCTGAATGGTGATGCCCGAAATATCAAAAATGGCTTTGGCAATCCGTTCGCGGTCGAAGCCGGCGCCGATGGAGCGGGAATAGAGACCCGCATGCGACGGTTCCTTCTCGTGGTCGAGCATCGTGCCGACCCCACCGATATAGATATCCGGTTTTGGCAGGGCCGTGGTGGCAACAAACGCTTTCTGGTCCTCGACCAGGCGGCCGCTGTTCAGCACCAGAAGTGGCCGGTCGTCTGGGCCAAGACTTTGCCATGCCTGACAAAACCGCGTCTCCGCATCCCTGTTTCCCGCCAGCGTGCCGTCGATATCGCTGCAGAACAGCCGGACGCGCCTCAATCTCCGTCCGTCCATGGTTCCGCCCATTCGTTGTCGTCGATCGCCTGCGGCATCGGCCGCCCTTCGACCACGCCGATCAATTGCTGCGCAATGCCGGTCCAGGTAAACAGGCTGCGCGCCTTGTGGGCGCCCATGCGCGACAGGCGGCCATAGAGCCGCTCGTGCTTCAATGGTTTCATCATGGTGATGCCGAGGTCGTATTTGTCGAAAGGATCGGCAAACAGCGCGTGCCGGCCATAGCTGACGGCACGGAACAGCCCGCCATGAATGGTGATGATCGTCGGGGTGCCGCTCGCCATGGCCTCGATCGCCGTCATGCCGAAAGGCTCGTAGCGGCTCGACAGTACGAAAATATCGGCAGCGCGGTAAAAATCGGCAAGATCATCGTCTGCCACGAAGCCGGAAAAGACAACCTTGTCATTTAGGCCAAGCAATGCAACCCGTTGCTTCAGTTCAGCGAGAATGCCCGCCTCTTGCGGATCCATGTTTTCGCCGCCGACGGCCAGATGAAGCCGTGCCTCCGGCTCGCGTTCGGCCAGCACCGAAAAACCGTCGATCAGCAGGTCGTAGCCCTTGTTGGTGGCAAGCCGTCCCATGGCCATCACCACCTTGCCTTCGAACCCGAAGCGCTGACGCGCCATGTCGCGCGTTGCCCTCGACACCGGAAAGAAGCGGTTGTCGTCATAGCCCGGCGGGATCATATGCACCCGGTCGCGCGGCAGATTGTAGTCGTTGACGAGCATTTCCACCTGGATCGGCGTTGTTGCGATCACCATGCTGCAGGAGCGATAGATGATCAGCTCGTGCTTGATCCTTTCGGAAAAATTGAATTCCTTGTCGAACTCGGCCGCCTTGTCCGGATAATCCGTCTCCATCTGGCGCTTCTTCCACAGGCCGAGCGAGTGCGGCGTGTGGATGTGGGTGACACCGAGCGCTTCCGACATGCGCTGCCCGGCAATGCCTGCGTCCCAGTAGTGGCTGTTGATCAGCGTATAGGTGAAATTGTTCTTGCGAACGAAACGGACGGCATTTTCGCACCATTCCATCAGGTGCTTGTAGAGATATTCCTTCGCAATGAAGTCGTTGCCGCCGCAGGGAATGCGGATGACGCGGACGCGGTCATCGACTTCGTCGAATTCCGGCTGGTCCTCGAAGCGGCGTGTGTAGATATCGACCTCGTGGCCGAGCAGCGCCAGTTTGCGGGCAAGCTCGATGACGTAGACGACCTGACCGCCCGTGTCGGCTGCGCCCAGCGGCGGTTCGGCGGCGACGTATCCATGGGTAGAGACGAGGGCGATGCGGGGAAGGTGCGAATGGGTCTTGTCGATGGAAACAGTCATTTATGGAGGTTCACGATCATTTGGGAGGTGAAGCATGCATTGCAGCACACAAGGGTGTCACATCGCGAACGGGCGGGGCCTCGGAAAGTTCCAATAAAAACCCGGCACGATGGCCGGGTCTTTCGATTCACAAAAGCAAAGGCGCTTAGGCAGCCATCGCCTTCTTCAGGTTCTCGTCGATCTTGTCGAGGAAGCCGGTGGTGGAGAGCCACGGCTGGTCGGGGCCGATCAACAGCGCCAAGTCCTTGGTCATGAAGCCTGCCTCGACCGTGTCGACGCAGACCTTTTCCAGCGTGTCGGCGAACCTTGCCAGCTCGGCGTTGTTGTCGAGCTTGGCGCGGTGGGCAAGGCCACGCGTCCACGCGAAGATCGAGGCGATCGAGTTGGTCGAGGTTTCCTCGCCCTTCTGGTGCTGGCGGTAGTGACGCGTCACCGTGCCGTGCGCTGCTTCGGCTTCGACCGTCTGGCCATCCGGCGTCATCAGCACCGAGGTCATCAGGCCGAGCGAACCAAAGCCCTGCGCGACGATGTCGGACTGGACGTCGCCGTCGTAGTTCTTGCAGGCCCAGACATAGCCGCCGGACCATTTCAGCGCCGAAGCGACCATGTCGTCGATCAGGCGATGTTCGTACCAGAGCTTGGCCGCCTTGAATTTCTCGGCGAATTCTTCGTCAAACACCTTCTGGAAGATATCCTTGAAGCGGCCGTCATAAACCTTGAGGATGGTGTTCTTGGTCGACAGATAGACCGGAACGTTGCGCTGCAGGCCGTAGTTCAGCGAGGCGCGGGCGAAATCGGTGATCGATTCGTCGAGGTTGTACATGCCCATGGCAACGCCGGCTGCCGGCGCGTCATAGACTTCATGCTCGATTTCCGTGCCGTCTTCGCCGACGAACTTCATCGTCAGCTTGCCCTTGCCGGGGAACTTGAAGTCGGTGGCGCGGTACTGGTCGCCAAAGGCGTGACGGCCGACGATGATCGGCTTGGTCCAGCCGGGAACCAGGCGCGGCACGTTCTTGCAGATGATCGGCTCGCGGAAGATGACGCCGCCCAGAATGTTGCGGATCGTGCCGTTCGGCGACTTCCACATCTTCTTCAGGCCGAATTCCTCGACGCGCTGCTCGTCCGGGGTGATCGTCGCGCACTTGACGCCAACGCCGTGCTTCTTGATCGCATTGGCGGAATCGATCGTCACCTGATCGTTCGTCGCATCGCGGTTTTCCATGCCAAGGTCGTAATATTCCAGATCGATATCCAGGTAGGGATGGATCAGCTTTTCCTTGATGAACTGCCAGATGATGCGGGTCATTTCATCGCCGTCGAGTTCGACGACCGGATTGGCGACCTTGATCTTTGTCATGTTGCAAACCTCTGCATGGGGTTGGTTGGAAACGGGATTGCGCCCCTATAGCATCCAGTTCACCACAGGCAAAGGCATACAGCGGGATTCCGCTCGCGTTTCCCGCCGATTGCAAAAGCCGGGTTCAATGGCCCCGGACGGCGCGCGGGTAATCGGCGAGACGCTGCTTTGCATAGCCTCTTTCTTCGCGGGCGAGGATACTTTCCGCATCGAGCGAGGCAATCGAGGCGCTGCGATCGGCCGGCACCAGGCCGTCGCGTTGCAAGGCAAGATAACGGCCGCAGCAAACCCTCAGAAACGATGTGAAATTTTCCGGCGCGTGGCCTTCGCCAAGCGATTCAACATAGAGCCGGCCGATCAGGCGGCCCACCGACATGCCGTCCCGGTCGCCAATATCGTCAAGAATGGACCAGAAGAAGCTTTCAAGCCGGATGCTGGTGGCTACGCCGTCGATCCGCACCGAGCGGGTGACACTTTGCCAGAGCGCCGGGTCGGCGCCGATGAATAGTCTGCACATCCGTTCCTCCCAGAACTCCGGCCCGGCTTGAAGTGTTTACCCTTCGGCGCGGTTTGGCAAGGCCGCCGTCAGGCGGCGGATCGCGTCAGGGGTGTGCTGTGGCGGATCTCCGTGCCGAGCACCGTCAGGAACTGACCGATCCAGGCCGGATGGGCGGGCCAGGCCGGCGCAGACACCAGATTGCCGTCGGTGACCGCCTGGTCCACCGGGATTTCCGCATAGTGACCACCCGCAAGCTCGACATCGAAACGGCAGGCGGGATAGGCAGAGCAGGTGCGTCCCTTCAGTACRCCGGCTGCCGACAGCAGTTGCGCGCCATGGCAGATCGCCGCCACCGGCTTGCCCGCGTCGAAGAAATGCCGAACCATGGCGATCACGTTCGCATCGAGCCTGAGATATTCCGGCGCCCGCCCGCCCGGAATGACCAGCGCGTCGTAGCTCTCGGCCTTGGTATCGGCAAATGTCGCGTTCAGGGTAAAATTGTGGCCGCGTTTTTCCGAATAGGTCTGGTTGCCCTCGAAGTCATGGATGGCCGTGGCGATCTGCTCGCCAGCCGCCTTGCCCGGGCAGACAGCGTGGACAGTGTGACCGACGGCGAGCAGCGCCTGGAAAGGCACCATCGTCTCGTAGTCCTCGGTGAAATCGCCGCAGATCATCAGAATTTTCTTGCCGCCCATCTTATCCTCCATCGGGTTGCGAACGCGGTCAGGATGCCACAGGCGTGCTCCTGCCGGGTATTAGCCGGATACTACATCGCAAGCGGGCGAGGGGCCGGACACACAGGACCATTCCGGCCTCGCCTGCCGCTGCGAAAATGGTTATGACCAAACGTAAATGTCTGGCACCGGCAGGCCGATTGCGCCTCTCAAATCGGGAAATGATCGATGAAACGGCTCGTATTTGTTGTTCTTGCCTGCGCGGCCTTCTCCCCGGCACAGGCGGCCGACCCGGCTGCTCCCGTCAACGAGATCATGCAGGAGGCGGTGAGGGGCTGGGCGGAAGAGGCGCAGTCCGGCGAGGACTATTTCTCCGAGGCGCGACTTGGCCGCATCTACAGCCAGGATTTCGCAAGGACTTTCCGCGCGGCGGCAAAGTTTCCCGCCTATGATGAAGGCGATTCGCCCTTTGACTATGACGTGATCGTCAGCGGTCAGGACAGCTGCTCGATCAAGGACCTGTCCGTTACCGCTGGCGCCGAAACGGAGGGCAAGAGCGATGTGAAGGTCACCTTCGACAATACCCATTGTTTCGGCGAGCGCGCTGCCGACTGGAAGCCGAGCGAATTGCATTTCATGGTGATCGAGGAGGGTGGTAAACCCGTTATCGACGATATCGTCCGCACAGGTGAAGCGGGCTCGCTCAAGGGCGAGTTGCAGGCGATCGCCAGCCAGGGCGTCAGCAATCCACAATAGGCATGCGCGGACTGCGGCTTTCAAAATCCCTGCATCTGTGCAAGGAAACGCCGGAACCGAGACGCTGAAACAGAGACGAAAGTACCGGAATGGCAGGAACGAACAGCGAGCGCGTGCTTCTCACCGAAGGACCGGCAATCATTCTGGTGCATCCGCAGCTTGGCGAGAACATCGGCATGGTGGCGCGCGCCATGGCCAATTTCGGCCTGTCGGAATTGCGGCTGGTCAGTCCGCGCGATGGCTGGCCAAGCGAAAAGGCGCGTTCTGCCGCAAGCCGCGCCGATCACGTCATCGATGCCGCCAAGGTCTATGAGACTGTGCCGGAAGCCATCGCCGACCTCAACTTCGTCTATGCGACGACGGCGCGCGACCGTTACGGCTACAAGCCGGTGCGCTCGCCGCTGGTGGCGGCCGAAACGCTGCGCAGCCGTTTCAACATGGGCGAGGCGACCGGCATCCTGTTCGGGCGCGAGCGCACGGGGCTCACCAATGAAGAGGTGGCGCTCGCCGACGAGATCGTCACCTTCCCGGTCAACCCGGCCTTCGCTTCGCTCAATCTGGCGCAGGCGGTTCTTTTGATGTCCTATGAATGGCTGAAGACATCAATGGAATCGCGTGAGGAAACCTCCTTCCAGGCACTGTCGCAGAACCCTGCCACCAAGGATCAGCTGCAGGGCCTGTTCGATCATGTCGAGGAGGCTCTGGAGGCGCGCGGCTACTTCCGGCCGGTCGCCAAAAAGCCGAAATTGGTGGACAACTTGCGCGCAGTCCTGACCCGCCCCGGCTTTACCGAATCCGAAATCCGGCTGGTGCGCGGCATCATCTCATCGCTCGATCGTTTCACCCGCGAGGCGCCGCGGGGTGCCGGAGCGCCGGAAAATTCGCGCGCGAAAAAGGGTGACGATACCGGTGACGATCTGTGAACTGAAGCCCATCCTCGTTTTCGACAGCGGCATCGGCGGGCTGACCGTGCTGCGCGAGGCCCGCGTGCTGATGCCGGAGCGGCATTTCATCTATGTCGCCGACGATGTCGGTTTTCCCTATGGCGGCTGGGAGGAGGAGGCGCTGAAGGAGCGCGTCATCTCGCTGTTTGCGAGATTGCTTGACGAACACGATCCCGAAATCTGCATCATCGCCTGCAATACCGCCTTTACGCTCGTCGGTGCCGATCTGCGCGCGGCTTTCCCTGAGATGCGGTTCGTTGGCACGGTGCCTGCGATCAAGCCTGCGGCGGAGCGGACACGCTCCGGTCTTGTCTCGGTGCTGGCGACGCCGGGCACCGTCAAGCGCGCCTATACCCGCGATCTCATCCAGTCCTTCGCCTCGCAATGCCATGTCCGGCTTGTCGGCTCCGAAAACCTTGCCCGCATGGCGGAAGCCTATATTCGCGGCGAGCTGGTCGATGATGCGACGGTTTTGTCCGAGATTGAGCAGTGTTTCGTCGAGAAGGACGGCAAGAAGACCGATATCGTCGTGCTTGCCTGCACGCATTATCCGTTCATGGCCAACGTCTTCCGGCGCCTGGCACCCTGGCCGGTGGACTGGCTCGACCCGGCCGAGGCGATCGCCCGCCGGGCGCGCAGCCTTGTGCCCTTGCCGGATGGCTTTGAACCGTTGAACGGTATTGATCCTGCGATCTTTACATCCGGCAAGCCCGACTTCACGACACGCCGGCTGCTTCAGGGCTTTGGGCTCACCTTGCGGTAAACGAAGTCTTTCTTAGCTGTGGGTTTCTGTTGTACCGACGCGCAAAACAGCAGAAACGGTGTTAAGTCTCCCTGCTTGCGGGTTCGTGGCGGCGCATCCGCATTACAGCACCGCGCGTCAATGACGCGCAAAGGTCGCTGTAACACTTTAGATCTGCTGCATAATTTTATCCCTAGCTCGATTCCGATTAAAGGAATTATGCAGTGGCATTTTGAACGAGGTGGATATGAAAGTCGGCATCGATATGGGGACGGCGTCCGATGGCGCATCCGTTCCGCTCGATATCGAGGAGCTGCTGGCGACGCGCCTTCTGGTGCAGGGCAATTCCGGCTCGGGAAAATCACATCTGCTGCGACGGTTGCTGGAACAATCCGCCCCGTGGGTGCAGCAGTGCATCATCGACCCGGAAGGCGATTTCGTCACACTCGCCGACAAGTTCGGTCATGTGGTGATCGAGGGCGAGCGCACGGAAGCCGAGCTGATCGGTATCGCCAGCCGTATCCGCCAGCATCGCGTCTCCTGCGTGCTTTCGCTGGAGGGACTGGATATCGAGCAGCAGATGCGCAGTGCCGGCATCTTCCTCAATGCGATGTTCGATGCCGATCGGGATTATTGGTATCCGGTGCTGGTGGTTGTCGACGAGGCGCAGATGTTTGCGCCATCGGTTGCCGGCGACGTCTCTGAAGAAGCGCGCAAAATCTCGCTCGGCGCCATGACCAACCTGATGTGCCGCGGCCGCAAACGTGGCCTTGCCGGCGTCATCGCCACGCAGCGGCTGGCAAAGCTTGCCAAGAACGTCGCGGCGGAAGCCTCCAACTTCCTGATGGGCCGCACTTTTCTCGATATCGACATGGCACGCGCCGCCGACCTGCTCGGCATGGACCGGCGCACGGCCGAAATGTTCCGTGACTTGAAGCGCGGCTCGTTCGTGGCGCTCGGCCCCGCCCTGTCGCGCCGTCCGCTGCCGGTGACCATCGGCAATGTCGAGACCTCGGCCCGCTCCACCAGCCCCAAGCTGACGCCGCTGCCCGAAGCGGTCGCCGATGTCGAGGACCTGATCTTTACGCCGGATCCGGAAGAGCTGATCCGGCCGATCATGCGCCGGCAGAGCGCCCAGCCGCGCCCGGCCACCGACATTCTCGCCGAGCTTTCCCGCCCGCGTCCCGAGCCAATCAGCCTTGCAGAACCGAAGGCGCCGGTGCCGGAAATGCCTGCGCAGGAGCGCGAAGCGTTGCTCGACGGCCTGCTTGCCGAGATTCTCGAACATCCCGAAGCGGCGTTCCGCGCCGATGCCGAGTTGTTTCAGGATTTTCTCGTCCGCTGCCGCATCCGGCGCGTTCCCGGCGCGCCTCTTTCTCTGAGTGCCTTCCGCCGCAAGATGGCCGTTGCCCGGTCCGGTGTGGATGCCGAGACCGCAGCGACTGAAATCTGGGCGTCTGCGCTCACCCTGTCGCGCAATGTCACGGACGATCTACAGGGCGTGTTCCTGCTGGTGGCGCAGTCTGCCGTCCGCAATCTGCCATGTCCGTCGGATGCAATGATCGCGCGTGCCTACGGCACCCATTCCGCCCGTCGCGCCCGCCGCCTGCTCGGCTATTTCGAGGAGCAGGGCCTGATCGTCGTTCACAGCGACCTTTCCGGCAAGAGGATCGTGGCGTTTCCGGATCTGCAGGTGGAGACGGCGCCGGGGGCAGCCGATGCTGTCTATGATGACACCGGAAACCGCAGCGCTGCGGAATAGACGCCGCTCAAGTGTTTTCGTGTTCTTCAGACCCAGGTCTGGATCACCCGTTCCGATGCATGAATGCAGGTGAGTTCGAGCCTGTCCGGACCGGTGTTGACGAATCGGTGCGGCGTTTCGGCATTGACCACAATGATATCGCCAACCTTCGCATCGAGCGTTTCAAGCCCGACGGTAAATTGCGCATGGCCCGACCGGACGATCCAGGTTTCGCTATAGGGATGCGTGTGCAGCGCCGGCCCCTGTCCGGGTTCGTTGTCGATCAGGAAAATTGAAATCGGCGTGCCGTACTGCGCTCCTTCGAACAGGATAGTTCTGTTCGACCGCTGATCCTGTTTGGCGCGGGGAATAACATGGTACATGCTGGTCTCCGTTTGCGGTCTGTTGAAATGCGGGTGAAGACTATATATCTTCACAGGAAGATATTATGCGAATCTATCTTCTCGTCAAGATAGTTTCGCATTGCTGGGGACGCGCCTTGATGCAGACGGATGAAGACGATGACCATGTAGACCGGCTGCGCGGGCAATGGCGCAGGGAATTGCCGGACCTTGATACCGAACCGATGGCCATTCTTGGCCGCGCCTATAGGCTTGCCAATCTGGTACGTCCGTCTATCGAGGCCACTTTTGCTTCGTTTGGTCTCGATCGCGGCGAGTTTGATGTCATATCGACGTTGCGGCGGTCCGGGGCGCCTTACAGGCTGACGCCGACGGAACTCTACACTTTGCTGATGATTTCATCCGGCGGACTGACGCATCGGCTGGACAGGCTGCAGAAATCGGGACTGATCTTGCGCGAGCGTTCACAAGCCGACGGTCGCAGCATGGTCGTCGGTCTGACGGACGAGGGGAAACGGCTTGCCGAGGCAGCATTTCGCGTCGATATGGCCAGCGAAGCATCCTATCTGACGGATCTGAGCGTTGAGGAGCGAACGGATCTCGCAGCATTGCTGCGCAAGTTGCTGGGCTCGCTTGAGCGGCGGGCGGACAGCGATAAGATCTGATCTTGCGTGAAAAGCCGCAAAATCGTTTGACAACAAGGGGTGAAGTGACTAAAGCCGCCTCAACGCCGGGCCGAAATGCCCGGTGTTTTATTTAACATGTCCCGTGGATTCTCCGTTAGCGTAATGTGAGAAACCTGTCAGAGCTTTCAAAAGAAGTTCAGAGGAGGGCGTGTTTCCTTGATCCGGTTTGGCAACAAACCGGTGTAACCAGTTGAAGGGAAATGCGATGAGCAAGCGCGAATCGTCCAAGTACAAAATTGACCGCCGTATGGGCGAAAACATCTGGGGCCGTCCGAAGTCCCCGGTGAACCGCCGCGAATACGGTCCTGGCCAGCACGGCCAGCGCCGCAAGTCCAAGCTTTCCGACTTCGGCGTGCAGCTGCGCGCCAAGCAGAAGCTCAAGGGCTACTACGGCGACATCCGCGAAAAGCAGTTCCGTGCGATCTTCGCCGAAGCTGACCGCCGCAAGGGTGACACCTCCGAAAACCTGATCGGCCTGCTCGAATCGCGCCTCGACGCGATCGTGTACCGCGCCAAGTTCGTTCCGACGGTCTTTGCTGCCCGTCAGTTCGTCAACCACGGTCACGTCAAGGTCAACGGCGTTCGCGTCAACATCGGTTCGTACCGCTGCAAGGCTGGCGACGTGATCGAAGTGCGCGAAAAGTCCAAGCAGCTCGTTTCGGTTCTCGAAGCCGTTTCGCTCGCTGAACGCGACGTTCCGGACTATATCGAAGTCGACCACAACAAGATGGTTGCGACCTTCGCCCGCGTTCCGGCCCTGACCGACGTTCCGTACCCGGTCATCATGGAACCGAACCTCGTCGTCGAATTCTATTCGCGATAATTTCTTCGGGCCTTGGCCTTGTGAAATTCGAAAAAGCCACTCAGAGATGGGTGGCTTTTTTGTTGCGCTGCACTCATGCGGAGAATGACTGATGCCCGGCCCGTTGGACCTGCAGTCTGTTGTCGATGATATCCACCGTGAGCTTGTCCCACGGCTCGGCGAGGGCAAGGTGGCCGACTATATCCCGCAGCTTGCCCGCGTCGATCCCAAGAGCTTTGGCATGGCCATCGTCACGGTCGATGGCGATGTGCACATGGCCGGCGATGCGCAGGTGCCATTCTCCATCCAGAGTATTTCCAAGGTTTTCACGCTGACGCTGGCACTCGGCAAGCATGGTGAAAACATCTGGAAGCGGGTCGGCCGCGAACCCTCCGGTTCCGCCTTCAATTCCATCGTCCAGCTCGAGCATGAGCACGGCATTCCGCGCAACCCCTTCATCAATGCTGGTGCGATTGCCATTACCGATCTGGTGCTGGCCGGGCATACGCCGAAGGAAGCGATCGGCGAAGTTGTCCGGTTCGTGCGTTATCTTGCCGACGAGGACGATATCGCCATCGATCCCGAAGTCGCCAGATCAGAGGCGGCGACCGGTTACCGCAACTTTGCGCTTGCCAATTTCATGCGTTCCTTCGGCAAACTCGACCATCCCGTCGAGCACGTGCTCGGCGTCTATTTCCATCAGTGCGCGCTGGCGATGAGCTGTGTCCAGCTGGCCAAGGCGGGACTGTTTCTGGCCGCGTCCGGTACCAATCCGCTGACCAAGCATTCCGTTGTCTCGCGTCAGCGGGCGCGGCGTATCAATGCGCTCATGCTGACATGCGGCCACTATGATGGCTCCGGCGATTTCGCCTATCGCGTCGGCCTGCCGGGCAAGAGCGGCGTCGGCGGTGGCATCCTGTGCGTCGCGCCGGGCAAGGCGTCCGTTGCCGTCTGGTCGCCGGGGCTGAACCACAACGGCAATTCGCTGCTCGGCTCCCTGGCGCTTGAAATGCTCGCCAGCCGCACCGGATGGTCCGTGTTCGGGGCATAGGCCGCCCGTTACCGAAGTTTCACCCCGTTACCGAAGTTTTCATAAGGGCGCGGCGCATTTTCCTTGATCTTGCGGGCTGACGCAGGCAAGTGCAGGGCACAACACGCGCGCGAACGTGGTTTCTGCCGCGCCTTTCCAATCCGGGACTTTGTCATGGATATTGCCATTCAACAGCCTTTAGCCGACATCGACGATCCGTTGCCGGGATCCGATCCGGAAAACGACGTGATGCATCCGATTTTCGCGAAGATGCCGGCCTCCGTTTCGTTCAACAAGCTGCGCAAGCGGCTGCTGCGGCAGGTGCGCCAGGCGATCGAGGATTTCGGCATGCTGAACGACCAGAAGCGCTGGCTGATCGGCGTCTCCGGCGGCAAGGACAGCTATAGCCTGCTGGCGCTTTTGATGGACCTCAAATGGCGCGGCCTGTTGCCGGTGGAGCTCATCGCCTGCAATCTCGATCAGGGCCAGCCGAATTTTCCAAAGCATATCCTGCCGGAATACCTCTCGTCGGTCGGCGTCAAGCATCGGATCGAATATCGCGACACCTACTCGATCGTGAAGGAGAAGGTTCCGGCCGGCGGCACCTATTGCGCGCTCTGTTCGCGCCTGCGCCGCGGCAATCTCTACCGGATCGCCCGCGAGGAAGGCTGCGATGCGCTAGTGCTTGGCCATCACCGCGAGGATATTCTCGAGACCTTCTTCATGAACTTCTTCCACGGCGGCAGGCTGGCGACGATGCCGGCAAAGCTCCTCAACGATGATGGCGATCTGATGGTACTGCGGCCGCTCGCCTATGCCGCAGAAGACCATCTGGCGAAATTCGCCGCGGCGATGGAATTCCCGATCATCCCCTGCGACCTCTGCGGCTCGCAGGACGGGCTTGAGCGAAATGCCATGAAGGCGATGCTATCGGATATCGAGCGCCGCATGCCCGGCCGCAAGGATACGATGCTGCGCGCACTTGGCCACGTCAATCCGTCGCATCTGCTCGACCCGAAACTGTTCGATTTCCAATCTCTCTTCGCGGAGCCCAAAGCATGACGTCTGCCATCGATATCGCTGCCATCGCCAATATCCTGCAGGAAGCCGCCTTCAAGGAAATTCTGCCAAAGTTCCGCAATCTCGGCGCCGGCGATGTGCGGATGAAGTCGGAGGCGATCGATCTGGTGACCGAGGCGGACGAAGCTGCAGAACGGCTGATCAAGGCACGGATGGCCGACATCGCGCCGGATGCATTGTTCATCGGCGAGGAGACGGTGGCTGCCAACCCGGCGCTGCTGGGTGGTCTCGCCGAGGCTGATCTTGCCATCGTCGTCGATCCGATCGACGGCACGTTCAACTATGCGGCGGGCATGCCGCTGTTCGGCGTCATGGCCGCCGTCGTCTCCAAGGGTGAAACAGTCGCGGGCCTCATCTATGATCCGATGGGCAATGACTGGGTCATCGCCGAAAAGGGCTCGGGCGCCTGGCTGTGCAAGGCTGACGGCTCGCAGGAGCAGCTTTCCACGGTTCCGTCCGTGCCGCTTGACGGCCTCGTCGGCTGCGCCTCCACCGGTTTTTATTCTCCGGAAAACCGTCGCATCGTCATGAGCAACATGGCCAAGGTGCGCATCGCCACCAGCTATCGCTGTGCCGCACACGAGTACCGCGCCTTTGCCGGCGGTCACTTTCACTTCCTGATGTACCAGAAGCTGATGCCCTGGGATCATCTCGCCGGAACGCTGATCGCGCAGGAGGCAGGCGCTTATGCCGCCCGGTTCGATGGTTCGCCCTATTTGCCGCATCATGTCGATGGTGGCCTGCTGCTCGCCTCCGACAAGGATTGCTGGGACGTGCTGCGCCGCGAGGTCTTTACCATCTGAAACAAGACATTCCGCATAAAAAAGGCCCGCCCGGTTCATTCACCGGGCGGGCCTTTTCGTGTGCTGTTTCTGCGGACTACATATGCCCGCCGGCGCCCTCGAGCGTGGCATGGTCGTCGCCCGGATGGGTAAAGAGCTTGCCTTTTTCCGCCCAGAGCACGGCCAGGATCGTCACCACGCCAAAGACTGTGAACCCGGCAAACAGCGGCTGGACTGTGCCGTTGAACAGCTGGCCGACGGTACCGCCGATCAGCGCGCCGCCGGTGGTGGAAACGAAGCCGGTGATGGCGGTGGCGGTTCCTGCGAGGTTCCCCATCGGCTCCAGGCTGATCGCGGTGAAATTGGTGGCAATCACCGCAAACATCATCAAAAGCACGGAAAACAGCAGGTAGGCGACGAGGAAGTCGGGCCGGCCGCTAAGCGAGAGCAACAGCCCAACGCCCGAAAGCAGCGTGAACAGGATCATCGCCACATGCGAGATGCGCCGCATGCCGAAGCTGCGGACGAAATAGCCGTTGGCGAAGTTGGCGACGGCGATGCCGCCTGCCGTGCCGGCAAAGGCGATCGGCAGCCAGTCGCCGAGGCCGTAGACCTCGCCGAAGATCTGCTGGACGGTGACGATGTAGGCGCAGATGACGGCGGTGAACAGCGTCATGCCGATCATATAGCCGCAGGTGACGCGGTTGGTCAGCACCGTGCGGAAGCCGGAGGCAACGGAGGCGACCGACAGCGGCAGGCGTTCATTCTTCGGCAGCGATTCCTTCAGCCGCATGGCCGCCCAGATGAACAGGATGGCGCCGATGCAGCCAAGCAGGATGAAGATCCAGTGCCAGTTGGCGTAGTAGATGACAGCCTGGCCGAGCGATGGCGCAACAATTGGCACGATCATGAAGACGATCATCACATAGGACATGACGCGTGCCATTTCGCGGCCGCCGAAGCAGTCGCGCACGATGGCCATTGTGGTGATGCGGACGGCTGCAGCACCGATGCCTTGCACGAAACGCAGCAGAAGCAGCATTTCAAAGCTCCGGGTCAAGGCCGCACCGAACATGGTCAGGGTGAAGAAAGCGAGGCCGGCAAGCAGGATGTTGCGGCGTCCGAAGGTGTCGGAAAGGCTGCCGAAGACGATCTGCGAGCAGCCGAACCCGAAGAAGAAGACACCGATGACCAGCTGGGTGTCATTGGTATTGGCGACGTTCAACGATTGGCCGATGGCGGGCAGGGCCGGCAGCATGATGTCGATGGCTATGGCCACGCTGGCGGTCATGAGGGCGATGGTGATGACGAATTCGAAGAAGCCCAAACCTATTCGGGACGAGCCGATATTTTCGACGTGTTCAGTGGCGGTGGCGGACATGGAGGAACCTATGAATGTCTTGACGTGTGAATGTCTTGGGAGGAGACAGGGACGTTCAGATTGCGGGGTTGTGCGGACTGAAAAGCTTGCCTTTTTCGGCCGTGAGAACAAAAGCCAGGCCGACCATGGAAACGGTCAGGAAGCCGACGGCAAGCGGCGTCACTGTGCCGTCGAATGCCTGTCCGATCAGCGCGCCGATGGTGGCGCCGCCGATCGTCTGGGTGAACCCCAGAACCGAGGATGCGGTTCCGGCGACGTGGCCGAGCGGCTCCATGGCCATGGCGTTGAAGTTGGAGCCGATCAGTCCGAACTGGAACATGGCGCAGGCGTAGAGCAGCGCGAAAAGCCAGAAGGGCAGCGCGCCTGAGACCGATGCTGCGACCCAGATCAGGCTTGATATGACAAAGCCGATCAATGCCCCGTGCGAAAGACGGCGCATGCCATAGCGCTTGACCAGCCGAGAATTGGTGAAGGAAGCGAGCGCCATCATCCCGGCAAAGCCTGCAAAGACCAGCGGAAACCAGTGTCCGAGCCCGTAGATGCCGACGAGGATCTGTTGCGCCGAATTGATGAAGCCGAACAGCGAGCCGAACAGAAAGGCGGCCGCCAGCGAGTAGCAGAGCGAGACCCGGTTGGTCAGGACGATGCGAAAGCCGGCAAGGATCGACGCCACCGTGAACGGCCGGCGGTGTTCGATCGACAGCGTTTCGGGAAGACGCAGCATGACCAGCGTGGCAACCGAGACCGCGAACAGGCAGATGACCACGAAGATCATGTGCCATTCGGCAAAGATCATGATCAGCTGGCCGGCACTGGGCGCAATGACCGGCACGATCATGAAGACCATCAGCACCAGCGACATGACTTCCGCCATCATTCGCCCGCCGTAGATATCACGGACAATCGAGATGGTGATGACCCGCGTGGCCGCCGCGCCGATACCCTGGATGAAACGCAGCATCAGCAATCCGGTAAAGGTGGGAACGAAGACGATGGCAAGCGCACAGAGTGCGTAGAGGCCAAGGCCGCCGAGAAGGGGCAGCTTGCGGCCGAATCTGTCCGATAGCGGGCCGAAAAAGAGCTGGGCGCAGCCCATGCCGAGCAGATAGGCGGTGATGACATACTGGCGCGTGTTTTCATCGGCGACGCCGAGGCTGGCGCCGATTTCCTGCAGGCCGGGCAGCATGATGTCGATCGAAATGGCGTTGATCGCCATCAGCATGGCCATCAGCGCAACAAATTGCGGTTTTGACAAAGCCGGTATGCCCGGCGCCTCGGATGTTGTGCTCATAGGGATATTCCTGGCATTTGTGCCGGGCGCCGAAACTGGAAGCGGAAACGTTTTCGGCGCAGATGAAAATGCTGGAGCCAGCAAGGAAGATCGAACCAAAAGCGCGGCTCCGAAGCGCTTTCAAAAACGGGAACCGGGTCAAGAAGCAATGCCGGCAAGAAAAATGCGCCGGCGATCACGAAGATGTGCGGGAGGTCAGATCTGGCCTCGCTGAAGGGCGCAGAAATCTGCACCGCGTGTGCATACTCCCAACATTGCGACCAGCTTGTGACAGCCAACCATATTGGTTTCGGCTAAAAAAGGGCGCGCAACATTAGTCTGACGTCACGGTCACCTTGAATCGAAAAAGGCGGTGACCCGCCTTTTTCAGGTGTCACTGTGGCTTAAATCAGGTTTCAGGCTGCGCCCTTGACCGCGATACCATGGTCTTCGAAATGCGACTGGAGTTCGCCAGCCTGGAACATTTCCCGCACGATGTCGCAGCCGCCGATGAACTCGCCCTTGATGTAGAGCTGCGGAATGGTCGGCCAGTTGGAATAGTCCTTGATGCCCTGGCGAAGGTCAGCGTCGGCGAGCACGTTGATGCCCTTGTAATCGACGCCGATGTAATCGAGCATCTGCACAACCTGGCCGGAGAACCCACATTGCGGGAACTGCGGGGTGCCCTTCATGAAAAGAACGACATCGTTGCTCTTCACTTCATTGGCGATGAAATCGTTGATTCCGCTCATGTCGTAGTCCTTCCTGCTCCCGCTTCAAGGGCCGGGGGTGTCGATCATTGTTAGATAGCATGCACGCCGGTGATTTTCACCACCTTAGTACAACAAAAATTGATGGCTTGCACGATGGCAACAGGTGGCTGTGCCGTCTCAGCTGGTCTTGCTGCGCGATGCCGCGGTCCGGCGGCGGCTCACCTGCTTCTTTGCCGGCTTTGCCTTCGTTGCCGGAGCCTTCTTGAAGCGGCCGGTGGTGGCAGAGCGCGTCTGACGCTTCTGGCGCTTCGTCGCGGTCGTACCACCGGCCTTCTTCAGGATTTCCTTCAGAACGCTCTCGACAACACCGCTGACCAGTTCATTCATGAGGTTGGCCATCGGGAGCTTATTCCGGCGCCGACGTCTGAAGGGCGAGCGCGTGCAGAACGCCGCCCATATTGCCCTTCAGCGCGTTGTAGACCATCTGGTGCTGCTGCACCCGGCTCTTGCCGCGGAAGGCTTCCGCGACAACTTCGGCGGCATAGTGATCGCCGTCGCCGGCAAGGTCCCGAATTGTCACCTTTGCGCCGGGAATGCCCGACTTGATCATGTCTTCAATATCGCCAGGTGCCATCGGCATGGTTTGTACTCCCTGAATTACTCGGCGGCGGTCTGTATTTCGCCTTCCATGAAGTCAGGGAACCATGATTCATGTGCTGAGCGCAATTGCAGAATTGCAAGCGGCTTGGCCGTGCCGAGAATGACCTCGGTTCCGCCGGTGCTGCCGATCGACGGCGCTGCCACGCCGGCAGCCTTTGCCCGCCCGTCGACCACGGCTGCATGTTCCGGCTTGACCGTGACGACATAGCGTCCCTGGTCTTCGCCGAAGAACACGGCGATCGGGTCGCGGCCGGCAACAGCCGACACCTTGGCGCCGATGCCCGATGCCATTGCCATTTCGGTAACGGCGAGCGCCAGTCCGCCGGACGAGCAGTCATGCACGGCCGTCGTCAGGCCGTCATTGATCAGTTGGCGGACGAAATCGCCGGTCGTGCGCTCGTGGGTAAGATCGACATGCGGGGCAGGACCGTCGGTGCGGCCGTGAATGTCACGCAGATAGACCGACTGGCCCAGATGCGTTCCAAGACCTTCCGGCGCGCCGACAAGCAGGATTGTCTCGCCTTCGGCAGCAAAGCGGATGCGGGCCATCTGCGACCAGTCGGCGAGCAGTCCGACGCCGCCGATTGTCGGGGTCGGCAGAATACCCTGGCCGTTGGTCTCGTTGTAGAGCGAGACGTTGCCGGAGACGATCGGGAAATCGAGCGCGCGGCAGGCTTCGCCGATGCCCTTGATGGCATGGACGAGCTGGCTCATGATCTCCGGACGTTCGGGGTTGCCGAAGTTGAGATTGTCGGTGGCAGCCAGCGGCAAGGCGCCGGTCGCGGTGATGTTACGCCAGCACTCGGCCACCGCCTGCTTGCCGCCTTCGAATGCATCGGCCTCGACATAACGCGGTGTTACATCGGAGGAGAAGGCGAGCGCCTTGGTCGGGTGACCCTCAACGCGGACAACGCCGGCGTCGCCGCCCGGCAGCTGCAGCGAATTGCCCTGGATCAACGTATCGTACTGCTCATACACCCAGCGGCGCGAGGAATTGTTGGCGGAACCGACCAGGGACAGAACCGCATCGGCGATGTCGGCCTGGGGAATGTCGCCGGCTGCGAGCGGGGCTGCAACCTTCGCCGGGGTCCACGGGCGGTCATATTCCGGTGCTTCGTCGCCCAGTTCCTTGATCGGCAGGTTGGCGACTTCCTCGCCCTGATGGATGACGCGGAAGCGTAGGTCGTCGGTGGTCTTGCCGACAATGGCGAAATCCAGGCCCCATTTGACGAAGATCGCCTTGGCAACCTCTTCCTTGGCGGGTTCGAGAACCATGAGCATGCGCTCCTGGCTTTCCGACAGCATCATCTCATAGGCCGTCATGCGCTCTTCGCGCACCGGCACCTTGTCCAGTTCCAGCTCGATGCCGAGGCCGCCCTTGGCGCCCATTTCGACGGCCGAGCAGGTGAGGCCGGCAGCACCCATGTCCTGGATGGCGATAACAGCACCGGTCTTCATCAGCTCAAGGCAGGCTTCGAGCAGGCATTTTTCGGTGAAGGGGTCGCCGACCTGTACCGTCGGGCGCTTTTCCTCGATCGATTCATCGAATTCCGCCGATGCCATGGTCGCGCCGCCGACGCCATCGCGGCCGGTCTTGGCGCCGAGATAGACGACCGGCAGGCCGACGCCCTTGGCTTCCGACAGGAAGATCGCATCGGACTTTGCAAGACCAGCGGCAAAGGCATTGACAAGGATATTGCCGTTGTAGCGGGCGTCGAACTCGACCTCGCCGCCAACCGTCGGCACGCCGAAGGAATTGCCGTAGCCGCCGACGCCGGCAACCACCCCGGACACGAGGTGGCGGGTCTTCGGATGATCCGGAGCGCCGAAACGCAGCGCGTTCATCGCAGCGATCGGGCGCGCGCCCATGGTGAAGACGTCGCGCAGGATGCCGCCAACGCCGGTTGCCGCACCCTGGTAGGGCTCGATATAGGAGGGGTGGTTGTGGCTCTCCATCTTGAAGACGACGCAATCGCCATCGTCGATATCGACCACGCCGGCATTTTCGCCCGGGCCCTGGATGACGCGCGGACCGGTGGTCGGCAACGTGCGCAGCCATTTCTTCGAGGACTTGTAGGAGCAATGCTCGTTCCACATCGCCGAGAAGATGCCGAGCTCGGTAAAGGTCGGCTCGCGGCCGATCAGGCCAAGAATGCGCTGATACTCATCCGGCTTCAGGCCATGGGAGGCAATCAACTCGGGGGTGATGGGGCGGGTATTGGAAATGGTCATCGGGGTCCATTCGGTCCGTTGGAGCATCCCGGACGGCAAAGCTCGTCTCCTGATGGGGATGCGTCAAAACAAAGAGATCACGTCGGGGCTTCTTTAACCGAAGCGACTGCGGGATGCGATAGGAAAATGCCGGAAAAGCACAGGAGATGATGTGCTTTTTGCCAATGATGCGGCGACCGGTTCAAGCGAAGCTGTCGTAACCGGTGCGGCCGCTGTCGAGCAGGCGGCGTAGCGTCAGAAATCCGCGCCGGACTTCGTTGCGATCAGCAGGCGAGGAGAAGCCGATCCGCACCCTGTGATAGACGCTGTCGGTCCGCCCGGCTTTGAACTCGTCTTCGTCATCGACCAACACGCCCTCCTCGAATGCCGCGTGCTTGAAGGTGCCGGAGAACCAGGGCTCAGACAGTTTCAGCCAGAGGAAGGGCACATGCGGATGGGAGTTGAACTCGATCCCGGAAAAGATTTCGCGCGCCATCTGTTCGCGCGCCCGGATTTCATCGATGCTTCTGGAGCGCAGGATCGCGGCTTCACCGCTCATAACCAGCCGGGCGCAAAGCTCGGCAAGCAGAAATGGCATGCCGCCGCTGACCATCTTGTGGGCGATACGGATGCGCTGACTGAAATGGGGAGGGCAGGCGACCCAGCCGCCGCGCACGCCCGCAGCCACCGATTTCGACAGGCCGCCGACCAGGAACGTCCGCTCGGGAGCAAGTTCGGCCAGGAGCGGGGTCATGTCTCCGGTCATGGCGCCATAGAGATCGTCCTCCAGCAGCCAGACGCCATAACGGCGGGCGATGTCTGCAATGGCCTGCCTGCGCTCCAGCGACAGTGTGACAACTGTCGGGTTCTGTGCCGTCGGCATCAGGAAGGCAAGCTTGGGGTGTTGCTGGGCACAGACGCGCTCGAAGTCTTCCGGATCCATGCCGTAGTCGTCGGTACGCAGCAATATCGTGCGGCGGCCGATCAGTCCGGCGCTGCGGCTGATCTGCGAATAGGTGATGTTCTCGAAAGCGATCTTGTCGCCCGGTGCCGTCACTGCGGCGATCACGGCAACAGCGCCGGCATGGGCGCCGAGTGTCGGCACGATACGGTCGGGCTGCGGCCGGAAACTGCCCTTGGCAAGCCACTGACTTCCCGCCGTGAACCAGTGTGCCGGAAAATCGCGGGCGTAGCTGGCGATATCGGCGTGATGTTCGCGGCTGATATCGATCAGCAGTTTTTCAAGCGACGCGCCCTGGCCGATATCCGGTGCAGCCGTACTGTCGAAGCGGAGTTTTCCGGGCGGCGCCTTGAGCGGCCTTGTACCGGCAAGCGCCGTGGTCATCGGATCGGACTGCTCGGCCGGGTGCAATTCGGTATTGTCGAGCACATAGGTCCCGCGTCCGACTTCGCCGCTGACAAGCCCGCGCTCGCGTACCAGATGATAGGCGCGGCCGATTGTTCCGATTGTCACGCCGATATCGAAGGCAAGATTGCGTTGCGGCGGCAATTTCGTGCCGACCGTTAACACGCCGCCGGCAATCGCCTGCTCGATCTGATCGGCAATGCGAGCGTAGAGGGGGCCTTGGCCTTGGTTGGGATCTGGCATCCATGTTGTCATGGTGACAATTTGTACATTGCATCGTTTTTTCTGTCAATTATGACAATGCAATATTGAATGAAACCGTTGCAATCGATTGGAGGATGACAATGGGTACAATTTGCACCGACAGCCAATCCGCATGCGCGAGGCCGATGGGTACAATTCACTCGAGGGGTTTCGCCTCGATATTGAAGGGGCTCGGATGGCAAGTCATCGCCTGGATGATCACGCGCGAAGAAAAACGGCTCAGCCGCATTGCGCTCTCAGAATTGACGGATGATCAGCTTGCCGACATCGGCGTCACCCCGAGGGAGGCACGGCGAGAGGCGGCGCGGCCCTTCTGGAACTGACGGGGTGTTTCGGATTACAGAAGGTCCAAAACCTTTGTCTTCGGACGACAGAGTTTTGCGCCTTTTTCCGTAACGACGATCGGTCTCTCGATCAATTCGGGATGAGCCAGCATGGCATCGATGATCTCCCGGTCGGACTTGCGCTCGTCATCGAGATTGAGCGACAGGTAGGCTGTCTCCTTTGTGCGGAGCAACTGACGCGGCGCCATATCCATGGCGAGCAAAAGCGCCAGCATTTCCTCATGGCTCGGCGGTGTCGCCATGTAATCGACGATCGCGGGTTCGATACCGGCCTCGCGAATGATATCGACGACCGCAAGCGACGTTCCGCAGCGGTCGTTATGATAGATCATGGCGCTCATGAATGTGCCTTTGGAACGGTATGATCAAGGGAGGAATTGACGGAACGGTGCGTTGCGCCTGCAGCGCCGCGCGTCACTTATGACGGGTCCGGAAAATACTCTCTTGGGTTGCGTGGAATCAACGAAAGTTTCGCCGGTTGATTGTCCGGCAAAATACCCAAAAAGAAAAGCGGCCAGAATTCGCAGGCTGTGCGCGATTGCGGTTCGTTCCGGCTGCCGCTCAGCGGCAAGCCGTACCGCCGGCAGCCCAGCGCTTGATATCCGTGGTCATCCTCGTCCCGACAGTATCACTGAAAAGCGGGCCGAAAGCCTGCAGCCGGGCAGGGTGTCCTTCTGCCTGAACCACGGCGAGAGGTCGCGATTCGGGTGAATTGCGCTTGACGATCAGGATGCGCGGACGCCCGGAGAAGGAATTCAGTTCCGGCGCGAGGCGATAGGCCTTGAAGGCCGCATCACCGGACTTGAACCAGCAGGCATTGGCGCCAAGGGCGACCCGCTCCATGGTGGGCAGCGCCGCTGTGTTGTGCGCCGGCGCCGGCGGAGCTGCCGTCTGGCAACCGGCAACAAGTCCGAGAAGGGCAACGGACCCGGCAGTAGTAATGAAACGGATGAAAGCTGCGGCGCGCATGAAAGCCCCTTGTGATTCGATCTCTGCTGCACAATTCCTTACATCAGGATCGATTTAAGAAAAAAATCATGCGGGCAAATTTTAGATATTATAGCGCCGTGCGTCACGAATGACGCACGGCGCTATGGGGTGCCTTCTAGCAGGCCGAATGTTAAGCGGCGATTACGTCGAGCGCAGACGCGAACAGTCCGCGTCCATCCGAGCCGCCATGAGCGGCTTCAATCAGGTTTTCCGGATGCGGCATCATGCCAAGGACGTTGCCCCTGGCATTGACGATACCGGCGATATCATTGACCGAACCGTTCGGATTGGTTCCTGCAGCGTAGCGGAAGACCACCTGGCCGTTGTCCTCGATGGACTGGAGCGTTTCGGTATCGGCAAAATAATTGCCATCGTGATGGGCGACGGGGCAGCGGATGATCTGGCCCTGTTCGTAAGCGCGGCTGAAGTCGGTGTTGGCATTGACGACTTCGAGCTTGATTTCCTTGCAGACGAACTTCAGCGAGGCGTTGCGCATCAGCGCGCCCGGCAAAAGGCCTGCTTCGACCAGGATCTGGAAGCCGTTGCAGACGCCAAGTACCTTGACGCCGGCTTCGGCCTTCGCCTTGATCGCCTGCATCACCGGCATGCGCGCAGCGATCGCGCCGCAGCGCAGGTAGTCACCATAGGAGAACCCGCCGGGGATGACGATCAGATCGACATCGGGGATGTCCGTTTCGGTCTGCCAGATGGTCACCGGCGCCTTGCCGGAGATATTGGTCAGTGCTGCGATCATATCGCGGTCACGGTTGAGGCCTGGAAGCTGAACGACGGCGGATTTCATGGGTGCGGTTCAAACCTGGATTGAGCCTCGGCAAGCTCGCGCAATTCGAGGCGGTTTTCGATACGGTCGAGGCGGTTCTCGATGTGTCCGATTGAACCGCGCATGCTGTTAAAGTCACCCTGAAGCAGGTGAAACTGATTCCTCATGCTGAGCATGTCCTGTCGCAAATCCTTCTGGCCTTCCTTGAGGCCAGAAACATCGCTCTGGATACGCTTTAGCAGCTCATACATCAGTTCGTTGGACACATCGGTCACTGCACACCTCATTCAACCCTTAGGCGAGTGAGATAGTGTAATTCTCAATCACGGTATTGGCCAGTAGTTTCTCACACATGGCCTTTACTTCCGCTTCAGCCTTTGCCTTGTCGGCGGTTTCGATCTGGAGATCGAAGACCTTGCCCTGGCGGACATGGCCGATGCCGTCGAAGCCGAGAGCGCCAAGAGCGCCCTCGATTGCCTTGCCCTGAGGGTCGAGAACGCCGTTTTTCAGCGTCACTGTTACGCGTGCGTTGATCACTGTCGTCTTTCCTGCTTATTTTACCAGAACCGGGCCGGAGCCGCGGGGCGGTTCGTTCTCGTTCATGATGCCAAGGCGGCGGGCCACTTCCTGGTAAGCCTCGACAAGGCCTCCCATGTCGCGGCGGAACCGGTCCTTGTCCATCTTTTCCTTGGTCTCGACGTCCCACAGACGGCAGCTGTCCGGCGAAATCTCGTCGGCCAGGATGATGCGCATCATGTCGCCTTCAAACAGGCGGCCGCATTCGATCTTGAAATCGACGAGCTGGATGCCGACGCCGAGAAACAGGCCGGTGAGGAAGTCGTTGATGCGGATGGCGAGCGCCATGATGTCATCGAGTTCCTGCGGGCTTGCCCAGCCGAACGCGGTGATATGCTCCTCGGAGACCATCGGGTCGTCGAGTGCATCGGCCTTGTAGTAGAATTCGATGATCGAGCGCGGCAGAACCACGCCTTCCTCGATGCCGAGGCGCTTGGCGAGCGAGCCGGCCGCCACATTGCGCACGACGATCTCAAGCGGAATGATTTCCACCTCCTTGATCAGCTGCTCGCGCATGTTGAGGCGGCGGATGAAATGCGTGGGAATGCCGATGCGGTTCAGATGCGTGAAGATATATTCCGAGATCCGGTTGTTGAGCACACCCTTGCCGTCGATGATCTCGTGCTTCTTTGCGTTGAAGGCAGTAGCGTCATCTTTGAAGAACTGGATCAGAGTGCCAGGCTCAGGACCTTCGTAAAGGATCTTGGCCTTGCCCTCGTAGATACGGCGGCGACGGTTCATGAATGGTGTCTCTATCTTTGTCGGCGCTCTTGGGCTGCGCACGTGGTATTTTCTAAGGCGGTCCATAACTGAAATGAAACCATTTCACAATCGGCGTCTGGTCCGATCCCCTGAATTAGGTCGCCCGAATGAGGTGCAGGGTAACACGAAAGTCGCCGCGCCGGAAAACTTCGCATTGCACTTTCGCTGACCTTTTGGTTTATGGGCAAAAAGCCAAACGCAAAGCGTTTTTTTGGGAGATCGAGGATGACCAATATGCAGGATCGCGAAAAGGCGTTCGAATCGAAGTTTGCTCTTGATCAAGAGCTGAAGTTCAAGGCTGAGGCGCGCCGCAACAAGCTTCTGGGGCTTTGGGCTGCCGGCCTTCTGGGCAAAAGCGACCCGGCAGCCTATGCAGGCGATGTTGTCGCCGCCGATTTTGAAGAAGCGGGCCATGAGGATGTCGTGCGCAAGCTACGCGCCGACTTCGACGCAGCCGGTATCACCCTCACAGACGAGGAGATTCGCCGGAAGATGCTCGAACTCCTGTCCGAAGCCGTCACACAGATCGAGAACGGCTGATATCTGTCTATATGCTATTTTGAACCGTCCGAGTTTTCGGACGGTTTTTTTATGCCCTGCGGCCGCGCCGGACCATTTTGTGCATGGCCGCGATGGGTGTTTCCGGCGGGCGCCAGCTGCCGGAACGGATGAAGCAGCCTTTTCACCGCAAGATCAGGGCTTAAGCCGGTTGAGAAACTGGGCAAAGACCATCGTACCTTCCGGCCACGGGCCATGCCCGGATTCACTGTTGATATGTCCGGATTCACCCGCATCGACAAGCAGCGAGCCCCAGGCGTTGGCAATATCGCCGGCATGTTCATAGGTGCCGAAGGGGTCGTTGCGGCTTGCCACGACGAGACTGGGGAAAGGCAACGGTTCGCGCGGGTAGGGACCGAAGGTCATCAGGTGTTTTGGGCGAATCTTCGGATTGGTCACTTCCGGCGGCGCAACCAGAAAGGCGCCGGCGATCTTCTTTTCGATATGCGGCAGCGCATGAAGCGCCGTTGCCACGCCGAGCGAGTGCGCGACGATGACAACCGGCTTGGTCGACGCATTGACATCGTCGATCATCCGCTTGACCCAATCTTCGCGTACGGGCTTTGCCCATTCCGCCTGTTCGACGCGCCGCGCCGTGGCAAGCTTGTTCTGCCACCGGGTTTGCCAATGGTCCGGCCCGGAATTGGTATAGCCGGGTACGATCAGGATATCTGCTTCTGATGCTTTCATGATAACCGCGATTTGTGGCCGGGGAGGACGGAAGTCAAGTGTACGGCGTGCAAATCTGGTATATGCTGGACGCACGGGCGCTTGAACACGACGCCCATGGCGCTATGTACGCCGATATCGAGAGCATGGGATTGCGGGTCAAGGATACCGCAATCCACTCGAAACTTGAAATACTGATTGTTCTCGAATGACGTGACGACGTGTGTTCCTGGAGGAGAATTGGTCATGACAACATTTCATGTAATGGCAGGATCCGGCACCGAAATTGCACACCCGGAAATTCGCAGGATCGGCGTCGCCGACGTCTTCGATGCGCTGCGTCTCGGCTGGCAGGATTTCAACGCCAAGCCGTCGCACTATGTCTTTCTCTGCTTGATCTATCCCATTGCCGGCGTCGTTCTCGCCACCTGGAGTTCGGGCGTCAACATGCTGCCTCTGCTTTACCCGTTGGCGTCCGGTTTCGCCTTGCTCGGACCGGTCGCGGCCATCGGCCTCTACGAAATCAGCCGGCGCAGGGAGATCGGCATGGACACGTCCTGGCGGCATGCCTTCGATGTCCGCCGCTCCCCGGCACTGCCGTCGATCCTCGCTTTGGCTTTCATGCTGCTCGTTCTTTTCGTCGTCTGGCTGCTTGTGGCGCAGTCGCTTTACACGCAGCTGTTTGGAGATGTACCGGCGACATCGCTTTCAGCTCTCTACCAGCAGGTGATCGGAACCGAACAGGGATGGAACCTGATCCTGGTCGGTAATGCCGTCGGCTTCGTCTTCGCGGCCATTGTGTTGTCAACCGTGGTCGTGTCGTTCCCGTTGCTGCTCGACAGGGATGTCGGCGCCGTTGCCGCCGTCGAGACGTCGGTGCGTGCGACACTTGCCAATCCGGTTCCGGTTGCCGTGTGGGGACTGATCGTCGCTGCCGGCCTGGTCATCGGCTCGATCCCGGTTTTCGTCGGTCTCGCCGTCATCATGCCGATCCTTGGGCATGCGACCTGGCATCTCTACCGCAAGCTGATTGTCGCGCCGGAAGCCAAATAACACCGGCATAAATCGGGAATGCCATGCAAGTGCGTAGAGGTCTGTGGGCGTCCTATGCGCGTCATCAATGACGTGCGGCGACCTAGCGGAAGTATTTGTAATAGGAAGAGATTTGTGCAGCCGTATTGGAGGACGCATCAAGACGGATACCGATCCTGTCGCCGCGGTACCATTGCACGACACCGGTGAGATGGCCGAACTCGTTGCTCTGGATCGAGACCTCCTGGCCGGTTTTCGCATTGATATCGAAATAAAGCTGGAAGCAGATGCCGGCCTCTGACAGGTCCTTGACGATGCCCCGGCTCGATCCGCCCTTGCAGGTTACCTCACCGGTGAATTTCGTTGTCGTGCGTATCGTCTTGCGTTCGATCGTCTGCTGGTACGGCATGGTCCACCCAACTCCTGCTTTCATCTCTCCATAGTTTGCCTTTGAAGAGCTGATAAAAGGCTTGAGAAAACCGTTCACATTCGAACGAACTGGGTCGAAATCGGACACACGGTGGGGATGAGGGACGAAAAAAGCGGAGAGCCATCAGGCTCCCCGCATAGATCGATCAGCCGAATACGCGGCGGAAGATCGTGTCGACATGCTTCGTGTGATAGCCAAGGTCGAATTTCTCGCGGATTTCCGCTTCCGGAAGTGCTGCGCGCACTTCTGCGTCAGCCAGCAATTCCTCGAGGAAATCGGCGCCTTTTTCCCAGACCTTCATGGCATTGCGCTGTACGAGGCGGTAGCTGTCCTCACGCGAAACGCCTGCTTGCGTAAGCGCCAGAAGCACGCGCTGGCTCATCACCAGACCACGGAACTTATTCATGTTCTTCAGCATGTTTTCCGGGTAGATCACCAGCTTCTCGACGACGCCTGCCAGACGGTTGAGGGCAAAGTCGAGCGTGATCGTCGTATCGGGGCCGATGGCGCGCTCGACGCTGGAATGGCTGATGTCGCGCTCGTGCCAGAGGGCGACATTCTCCAGCGCAGGTACCACGGACATGCGCACCAGCCGCGCAAGACCGGTCAGGTTTTCGGTCAGGACCGGATTGCGCTTGTGCGGCATGGCCGACGAGCCCTTCTGGCCGGGCGAGAAGAATTCTTCCGCTTCCAGAACCTCGGTGCGCTGCATGTGGCGGATTTCGATGGCAACGTTTTCGATCGACGACGCAATGACGCCGAGCGTTGCAAAGAACATCGCATGACGGTCGCGCGGGATGACCTGCGTGGAGATCGGCTCGGCGGCGAGGCCCAGTTTTTCGCAGACGTATTCCTCGACGCGCGGGTCGATATTGGCAAAAGTGCCGACGGCGCCAGAGATTGCGCCGGTGGCGATTTCTGCGCGTGCAGCGATGAGACGGTCGCGGTTACGGCTCATCTCGGCATAGAAACGGGCAAAGGTCAGGCCCATCGTGGTCGGCTCGGCATGAATGCCGTGGCTGCGGCCGATGCGGACCGTATCCTTGTGTTCGAAGGCACGGGTTTTCAGCGCGCTGAGCACGCGGTCCATGTCGGCAAGCAGCAGGTCGGCGGCGCGCACCAGCTGGATGTTCAGCGTCGTGTCGAGCACGTCGGACGAGGTCATGCCCTGGTGGACGAACCGGCTGTCGGGACCGATGAATTCGGCCAGATGCGTCAGGAAGGCGATGACGTCATGCTTGGTGACGGCTTCGATCTCATCGATACGCGCGACGTCGAAGGTCGCAGCCCCACCCTTTTCCCAGATGGTCTTGGCGGCTTCCTTAGGGATGACGCCGAGCTCGGCCAATGCGTCGCAGGCATAGGCCTCGATTTCGAACCAGATGCGGAATTTGGTTTCCGGCGACCAGATGGCCACCATTTCCGGCCGGGAGTAACGGGGGATCATGGGCTTTCAGCTTTCGTCACGGTGGGAGTTGGGTGAGCCTCTAGCAAAGATAGGCGGCAATCTCAACGGCGCTGTTTATACCAAGTCTCGATGATAGAGGCCTATCGGATGGTCCATGGCTGATCTATGGCTAGGCGCGGTACGCAGCGCGATGCTGGGGCATCGCTCCGCGGACCTCTCCTAGCCAGAAAATCCGATCGAGCCTGTCCTATAGGTCTCTATCATCGAGACTTGGTATTCGGCATCCGGCAGGTGAGCCACAGGCTCGCCAGGGCGAGAGCGGCAAATCCAAGCGGCAGGTAAAGGCGGATGCCCATCACGACGAACTGATAGACGGCGCTGACCGAGGTGAAGCTGAACTGGTAGACCCAGATACGGGTGCCGAATGGCGCATGCCAGCGCGTGTAGAAAACACGGTATTCGAGGGCGAAAAGGAAAGCCGTTGCAGCGATCGTGCAGACGGTCAGGCACAGAAAGAATGCCGCAAAACCTGTCTCCCTGCCGCGTCCGATCGCACAGAAACGGCCAAGCAGCAGCGCGCATGGCCAGGAAACCACGCCACCGCAGAAAAACAGGACGAGAATGCTGCGCAGATGGTAGGTCTCGGCGCCGTTGCGCAGATAGAGCGCCGCGAGTGCAGAGATGGCCATCATCGCACCCCACAATGGTGCACCAAGCAGAATTTCCCACAGGCTCGGCAGAGCCGCACACAGCCGTCGCACCGCTTTTTGCGTCAGACCCGGCGGCTCGTTTGTCCCGGCATGGTCAGGGCCGCTCATGGCGTCGCGGGGGCCGGAACGGCGATCCAGCGGCCGTCGCGGCCTTCGAAACCGAAACTCAACACCTGGACGAGGGCCACATGCACCGGCTCGCCCTGTACCGGGTGATACACCATGGCACCGCCGATACGATAACCGGTCGGGCATTTGCGGCTATCGGGAATGGTCGTGTCGGCGTGAAGCACGCGATCCGACGCTTTTCCGTCTTCGATTTGAAATGCCAGGCGAAACCCGGTCGACTGGGGCGCGACATCCTTGCATTGCGCGGACGGCGCAAGGGGGAACTCATCGAGCGCCAGCGTGAAATCTCCACCGACTGGCGGTTCGACGGCATATTGCCGGTATGTCAGGCGATGGGCGGCGCTTTCCGTTTCGGTGACCGGATTGAAGGCTGCCATCAGGCCGGGGTTTGCGCCCAGATCGAATTTTTGCACAAGCGGTGCGGCTTTTGCCGCTGCTCGTGCCCGCACCTCAGCGAGGCTGGTATTTTCTTCGTCGATGCGCAGCCGGATCGGCGTGCCGGGCAAGAACGCATCCTTGCGGGTGTCGATGAAGAAGATGTTCGAGTAAGGAAAGCCGGAGCCATCCTGAACGCCGTATTCCTCGAAGGCGAAAACGCCGCCATCTGCCGAAAAGCCGATAGGCTGGAAGGACGCGATGTCACCGGCGCTGGCTGCAGGGGCGAAAAGCGCCGAAGCAAGCAGGCCAGCCGCAAACCCGCCCAAAAATCTCACCTGCGGCCTCCTTCAGCGTTGCTGCGCAGAGTGTCGATGGTTTTGCGATAGGCGTCAACATGACCGCCGCTGAAGATTGCCGAGCCCGCGACGAAGACATTGGCACCGGCCGAGGCCGGAAGGGCGATCGTATCCAGCGCGATGCCGCCGTCCACCTGGAGGTCGATCGGCCGGTCACCGATCATTGCCCTGATTCGGCGGATCTTTTCTTCCATCGCGGGGATGAATTTCTGGCCGCCAAAACCGGGATTGACGGTCATCACCAGAACGAGGTCGATCTTGTCGAGCAGATAGTCGAGAACGCTTTCGGGCGTTGCCGGATTGATCGAGACGCCGGCCTTCTTGCCCAGCGCCTTGATCGCCTGCACCGAGCGATCGAGATGGGGACCTGCTTCCGCATGCACGGTGATGCTGTCGCAGCCGGCTTTCGCAAAGGCTTCGAGATAGGGGTCGGCCGGCGCGATCATCAGATGGCAGTCGAAATAGGCTTTCGTATGCGGACGTAGCGACTTGATCACATCGGGGCCGAACGAGATGTTCGGGACGAAATGGCCGTCCATGATGTCGAGGTGGATCCAGTCGGCACCGGCGGCAACGACGTCGCGCACTTCCTGTCCAAGGTTGGCATAATCGGCTGCGAGGATTGAAGGGGCGATGCGGATAGGCAGGGGCATGATGTGGGGCTCCAACTGTTTTGCGGCCAATAGCACCGCTTTTCCCAGCAAACAACACATGTCGCTGCTTCGGCATCACACGGAGCTTAGGTTTGCACCGCCCAAACCGGAAGAAGATCGTTTTCCGCCGGCGTCGCATCGTGGACGCCGCGGGCGATCGCGCGGGCCATTGTGGATGCCGCCGCAGCGCCAAGATCGATGAAATCCTCGACGGATATGGTTTTCTTGGCCGTTCCGGTCGCAAGCGCGAAAACCAGGTCGCCGTCAAGCGGCGTATGGGAGGGCCAGAGCGCCCGCGAAAAGCCGTCATGGGCGGCGATTGCCAGACGTTTTGCCTCGGCTTTTGTCAGCACTGCATCGGTGGCGATGACGGCAATCGTGGTGTTTTGCGCTTGGCTTTGCCTGCCGCGGAACTTGATCCTGAGATCGCGCGCGTCCTTCGGGAACGGATGCGGCATGCCGAGGCCGCCGAATTCTGCTTTCTCCTCGAACGGCGCCGACCAGAAATGCCTGGTGTCGGCGACGGTTGCCGATCCCAGCGCGTTGACCGCGACCAGTGCGCCGACGGTGATGCCGTTGTCGAGGATCGTCGAGGCGGTGCCGAGCCCGCCCTTGAACGTGGCCGTCAGGGCACCGGTGCCGGCTCCCGCTGTGCCCGTCGAAAATTCCAGCGCCGCGGCCTCAACGGCCGCATACCCAAGTTCACGATAGGGCGGGTAGAGCCCCCAATCCTTATCGCCGCCATTGATCAGATCGAAGAGGATGGCTGCCGGAACGATCGGGATATGCAGGTTGCCGACGGGAAAGCCGCGTCCCATCTGGCGCAGGGCGGCCTGGGCGCCGGACGCGGCATCCAGCCCGAAGGCCGAGCCGCCCGACAGAACAATGGCGTCAACGGTCTGCACCGTATTGTGTGGCTCGAGCAGATCGGTTTCCCGCGTTCCGGGAGCGCCGCCGAGCACCTGTACGGCGGCGACGGCCGGTTGATCGCAGACGACGACGGAAACGCCGGATTTCAGACGGTGGTCCTCGGCATTGCCGACCTTAAGACCGCCGACATCGGTGATCGAGTTACGCATCCCGGCGCGCATCACTGGCTTCCCGAAACCGCCGGAGCGGCGACGAACCGGTCGTATTGCCATTGCAAAAGGCGATAGGGGTTTTCTGCCAGTTCGTGATTGGCGTTGAACCGGATGGAGCCGATGGCCGTCTGATAGGGTCCTTTGGCGAGAGCATCCGCCAAGGTGCCATTGTCCTTACCGGCCTGATCCTTCGCCTGCTCCAGCAGCGTGACGGCTGCAAATGCGGGCAGCACATAACCCTCGGCCAACACTTTTGCCGCCGTCATGGCATCCACGGTCACCTTGGCGTCCGGCAAGGTGGCATAATCGGGCAGGGACACGGCCAGAACGCCATTTGCCAGGGGAACCGGCTGGTTTGCCGCATCCAGCACCTCACCACCCATCAGCGTCAGTGCCACCTGTTCGGATGCCGCGTCGCGCGCGATAATGGCGGTATCAGCCCGGTCGCCACCGGTAAACACATGCGTCGCACCACTCTTGGCCAGCCGGCGGACAAGGCTGACCTGCTGTTCCTGGGCGGGGCGATAGGTATCGGAAAAGGTCGGCGTCAGGCCGATTTCGGCCAGCGCGCTACGCACGCTTTCCGCCAGTTCGCGCCCGTGGATCGTACCGTCCTCGATCAGGCCCAGCGGTTCGTTTTTCCAGCGCGACAGAATGATTTCCGTCACCTTGGCCGCTTCGGCCTTGGCGCTCGGCACCAGCCGGAAGAACGGCCATTTCTTTTTCAGCGCGTCTTCCATCAGGATATCGGAGCGCACGCTCAGCGTCAGGGCCGGAACACCGGCGTCGGCAAGCGCCGGCAGCGTTGCCTCCAGGCTTTCGGTACACAGGAAGCCGATCGCTGCCTCCGCGCCGCTGGCCAGCAGCGCTTTCGTCAGGGCCTCCGCATCCTTCGGCTCGCAGGTTTCGGGGATAGAAATGATTTCCGAGCCGCGATCATCCGCCTGGAACCGGGCGCCATCCAGCATCTGTTGTCCAAGCAGCGCAAAGGGTCCCTCCACCGGTGCCACGACGGCGATCTTCAGGCCCGCAGCCAGAGCGGGAGCGGCCTGAACCGATCCGGCAAGAACAAGGCTGGCGACAATCGAACGAAACATGCGCTTATCCAGTTGAGAATGCCCATGTTTTAAAGATGTGGCGGCAAGGGTCAAAGGAAAAGATCGGAACCTTCGCCGGGTGGACGGCAATTGCCGTAAATGAGGAAGAAAAACCAGCCGACGGGTTTTATATTTCGTCGCAATGTCTATGTGTTAATACCAAGTCTCGATGATAGAGGCCTATAGGATGATGTCCTTGACCGATGCATGTGCATCGCACCGCGGACCTCTCCTAGCCAGAAAACCCGATCGAGCCTGTCCTATGGGTCTCTATCATCGAGACTTGGTACAAGACGAACACCGATCTGGAGACTGCCGTGTTGGACAAGACCCAACTGGACCCGCTGACCTACCGTGATGCCATGAGCCGGCTGGCCGGTCATGTGCATATCGTCACGGCGGCGCATGAGGGGGTGCGGCGCGGTGTGACGATCACGGCTGCCTGCTCGGTGTCCGACGATCCGGCAACGCTCCTGGTTTGCCTCAACGGCGCGAACCCACGCAACGATATCTTTGCCAAAAGCGGCAGTTTTGCGCTCAATTTGCTCGGCGCCGAGCAGATGGATCTCGCCCATATCTTTTCGGGCAGGAACAATATCGATCCGTCAGAGCGATTTTCCCATGGCACCTGGGGTGAACTGGAAACGGGCGCGCCGATCCTTGGCGAAGCCGTGGCCGCGTTTGATTGCCGGCTGATCGATATCAAGACGGTGGCAACCCATATTGTGCTGTTTGGCCAGGTTGTTGCCGTGACGCTTGGCCAGCAAAAACCGGCGCTCGTCTATCTGGACCGGGATTACCGCACGCTATAGATTTCTCCAAGGGAGCCGGGGAAACACATGACGACATACGAAAACGGCGCATTGCCTGCCTCCATTGCCGAGACGATGGAAATGCTGGAATCCGGTGACTACCTCGCCGGAACCGCGCTTTCGACGGTGCTCTTCCTGTCGCTTCGAATGAAACGCCCGCTGT
Organism: Pararhizobium sp. P1_E7; assembly: GCF_056405855.1. Lineage (NCBI taxonomy): Bacteria > Pseudomonadati > Pseudomonadota > Alphaproteobacteria > Hyphomicrobiales > Rhizobiaceae > Pararhizobium > Pararhizobium sp. P1_E7. Next base: position 204,196 of record NZ_JBFUBH010000005.1, read on the forward strand.
TTCTCGAAGGCGAGGCGGGCGTCGGCAAGACCGAGATCGCCAAGGTTTTGGCAAAGGCACTCGACCGGCCGTTGATCCGGCTGCAGTGCTACGAGGGGCTCGATATTTCCTCGGCTGTCTACGAATGGAACTATCCGGCGCAGATGCTGGAAATCCGGCTGTCGGAAGCGTCCGGGACAGCCGATCGCCAGACGATCGAAAGCAACATCTTTTCGGAAAAATACCTGATCCGCCGCCCCGTGCTGCAGGCGATCTCGGCTGAGGCCGGCAAGGCGCCGGTCTTCCTGATCGACGAGCTTGATCGTACCGACGAGGCGTTCGAGGCTTTCCTGCTCGAGGTTCTGTCCGATTTCCAGGTGACTATTCCGGAACTTGGGACGATCCGGGCACAGGAGCCGCCGATTGTCATCATCACCACCAATCGTACCCGGGAAGTGCACGATGCGTTGAAGCGCCGCTGTCTCTATCACTGGGTCGATTACCCCAAGGCGGCACAGGAACTGGAAATCATCCGCCGCAAGGTGCCGGGCTGCAACGAGCGCCTGTCGCGGGAAATCGTCGGTTATGTCCAGCGGCTCAGAACGATCGATCTGTTCAAGAATCCGGGCGTTGCCGAAACCATCGACTGGGCAACGGCTTTGACCGAACTCGATCGCTTGGCGCTCGATCCGGAAACCATTTCGGATACGCTGGGCACGCTGCTGAAATACCAGGATGACATTGCGCGGATCGAGGGTGGCGACGGCCGCAAAATCCTCGATGACGTCAAGGCCGAACTTCTGGCGGCGGGGTAATCTGATGGCAACGGCTGTCCGGACGAGCGACGGCGCCATTCTACCGCCATTGCCTGAGGGCGATGGGCGGTTTGCCGACAACATCGTCTTCTTTGCCCGTGCCCTGCGCAAGGCAGGCTTGAAGATCGGACCGGGGGCGGTCGCCGATGCGATCGAAGCCGTGGCGCTGATCGGCATCGGTTCCCGCGACGAATTTTATGCGACGCTGCAATCGATCTTCGTCAAGCGCCATGAGGACCAGGCGCTCTTTGACGAGGCATTCCGGCTTTTCTGGCGATCCCGCGACCTCATCGGCAAGATGATCGCAATGATGTCGCCGGTGGCGCCCGCATCTGGCGAGAAGGCGCCCCGCCGCGCAGGCGAAACCCGCGTCAGCGACGCCCTGTTTGCCGATCGCGATGCGCAACGGCCGGTGCGCGATGAACCGGATATCGAGATCGATGCGCGGTTTACCGCTTCAGGCAGCGAGTTGCTGCGCAGGGCGGATTTTGCCCAGATGTCGGCCGCCGAGATTGCCGAGGCAAAGAAGGCTTTGTCGGCGCTGGTTCTGCCGATGGATGAAGTGAGGACGCGCCGATTTCGCGCCTCGCACCGGCCGCGCCGCATCGATCCGCGCGCGACCATGCGCGACGCGATGAAGACCGGCGGCGATCTCATCCTGCCGCGGTTTCGCGAAGCCAAGACCACGCATCCGCCGCTGGTGGTTTTGGCCGACATTTCCGGCTCGATGAGCCAGTACACCCGCATTTTCCTGCATTTCCTGCATGTGCTGACCGAAAAGCGCCGCCGGGTCCATACGTTCCTGTTCGGAACGCGGCTCAGCAATGTGACCCGTCAGATGAAGAACCGCGACCCCGACGAGGCGATGGATGACTGTATCAACGCCGTCAGCGACTGGTCCGGCGGCACGCGGATTGGTGAAACCCTTCATGAATTCAACCGTTTATGGTCGCGCCGGGTGCTGGGGCAGGGCGCCATCGTGCTTTTGATCACCGACGGGCTGGAGCGTGACGATATCGGCGATTTGGGCAAGGAGATGGATCGGCTGCACCGTTCCTGCCGGCGGCTGATCTGGCTCAACCCGCTGTTGCGGTTCGATGGCTTCCAGGCGCGGGCGCGGGGCGTTCGCGCCATGCTGCCGCATGTTGACGAATTCCGTGCGGTGCATAATCTTGAGGCAGTGTCCGATCTGGCCGAGGCGCTTGCAGGCAAAATATCACGGGATGCCGATCCCCGCCGCTTCATGCCGCGGCGATAGCGTGACAGGAGGAGAGCATATGCTGGGCCAGCCTCTTTATCCCGATCCGTTGTCGGTTGCCGGAGAATGGCGTGTCGATGGGCGTGGCGTCGCCATCGCAACCGTCATCGAGACCTGGGGCTCGGCGCCGCGGCCTGTCGGCAGCCATCTGGTCATTGACAGCGACGGCAATTTTCACGGTTCGGTTTCCGGCGGCTGTGTTGAAGGTGCCGTCATCGCCGAAGCGGCCGAAGTGATCGCGTCTGGCACGGCACGAATTCTCGAGTTCGGCGTTGCCGACGAGACCGCCTGGCGGGTCGGCCTGTCGTGCGGCGGCCGCATCCGCATCTATGTCGAACGGCTGGGGTAGGCGCGATGTTGCTCGATCACCTGCACAGGCTCAACGCGGCGCGGGAAGCGCGGCGCGCAACGGTTACCATCACCGAACTCGACACCGGCGCGGCGCGGCTTTTCCTGGAAGGCGAAGCCTTCGACCCGGCTGTTGCACCCGTCGTCGAATCCGCATTGCTCACGGGCAAATCCGGCATCGCCGAGATCGGCGGGCGTACAGTTTTCGTCAATGTCTATCTGCCGCCACCCCGGATCGTTGCCATCGGTGCGGTCCATATTTCCCAGGCGCTTGCAGGCATGGTTGAGATTGCCGGGTTCGACCTGACGATCATCGATCCGCGCAGCGCCTTTGCGACACCGGAGCGGTTTGGCGGGACAAAACTCCTGGCCGAATGGCCTGAAGATGCGCTTATGGGCGCACCGCTGGATGCATATACCGCGCTTGTGGCCGTCACACATGATCCGAAGATCGACGACTTCCCGTTGATGAAGGCGCTTGAGGCCGGCTGTTTCTATGTCGGAGCGCTGGGGAGCCGCAAGACCCATGCCGGCCGTGTCGAGCGGCTGACAAAGCTCGGCGTTAATGAAACCGGCATAGCCCGCATCCATGCGCCGATCGGTCTCGACATCCGCGCTTCCAGTCCCGCAGAAATTGCCGTCGCAATTCTCGCCGATATCATCCGGACGCTGCGTACCCGCGATGTGACCGCTGGCCGGAGAGGTGCGGAATGAAATTCGGCCCGGTCGGCATCGGTGAGGCGGAGGGGACCGTTCTTGCCCATTCGGCAAAACTGCCCGGCGGGCGCCTGCTAAAAGGGCATCTGCTTTCGTCATCCGATATTTCCGCACTGCAGGCTGCAGGCGTCAGCGAAGTGATCGTCGCCCAACTGGAAACGGATGATCTGCTGGAGGACGCGGCCGCATCGCGGATTGCCGACGCGATCGATCGCGACCACCTGACGTTTTCTCAAGCGTCTACCGGGCGTATCAATATCCATGCGGCAGTCGACGGACTGTTCGTCGCCAGCCGCTCCATCGTTGATCGCCTCAACCGCATCGACCCTGCAATTACCCTGGCCTGTCTTGCCGATCATGTGCCGGTGCGATCCGGCGACATGGTGGCGACGATCAAGATCATACCGCTTGCCGTTGCAGGACGGTTGGTCGATGAGGCCGCAGCGCTTCTTCGGGCGCAGCACGCCTTCAGCGTCAAGCCGTTTGCCGCGCGCCGCGTCCTGTTGGTCGCAACCACGCTGCCATCGCTGAAATCCAGCGTGATGGACAAGACGCGCCATAGTCTCGAGGGGCGATTGCGGCTGTCGTCCAGCACCCTGGAAGGAGAGCAACGCGTGCCGCACACTGCCGAAGCGGTCGCGGCCGCAATTTCCCAGGGCATGGACCGAATTGAAATGGTCATCGTCTTCGGCGCTTCTGCGGTCGCCGACACCGATGATGTCATTCCGGCCGCCATCCGGCTTGCCGGCGGAACCGTCGACCATGTCGGCATGCCGGTCGATCCCGGTAATTTGCTCGTGTTGGGCCGGATCGGCGATATCCCGGTGATCGGAGCACCGGGATGCGCCCGAAGCCCGAAGGAAAACGGCTTCGACTGGATTTTGAACAGGATATTAGCCGGCGAATGGCCGACCGTCGAGGACGTCACCGGTTTGGGCGTCGGGGGGCTTCTGATGGAAATACCGACGCGGCCATTGCCGCGCGCGCTGACCAGTGCGCAACCGAAGGAGATTTCCGTCGCCGCTGTCCTGCTTGCTGCGGGCAGGGCCTCGCGCATGGGCGAAAAAGGGCAGCACAAACTGCTGGCGGAATTTGATGGTGTGCCGCTCGTGCGCCGCAGTGCGCAGGCAGCGCTCGGCGCGGGAGTTCAGCGTGTTGTTGCAGTCACCGGTCACCGGCAGGCAGAAATCCGCGCAGCCCTTGCCGGACTTGATGTTGCCGCGATCGAAAACGCCGATTACGCAAGCGGCATGGCCTCGTCGTTGATTGCCGGGGTGAACGCTGCAGGCGCTGATGCCGATGGCGTGCTGGTGATGCTGGCGGACATGCCATGGGTTTCAGCGCAGAATCTTGCCGCGCTGATTTCGGCCTTCAAGGCCAGGCAAGGCCAGGTTATCGTTCGCGCCGTGTCCGCTGGCAAACGCGGCAATCCGGTTATCCTGCCGCGATCGACATTCGAAGCTATCCGGCAATTGGAGGGCGATGTCGGCGCGCGCCATATCATCGAAACATGCGGGTTGCCGGTGGTCGACGTCGATATCGGGCCGGCTGCGCATCTTGATCTCGACACACCGGAGGCGATCATCGCCGCCGGCGGCATATTGAAAGGCTGACTCAATGGACAATGCGGCAATCGAGGAGATGTTTTCAGCCCTCGGCCCGGTGATGGTCAAACGTATGTTTGGCGGCAAGGGCATCTATTTCGAGGGCCGTATTCTGGCGCTGGAGGTCGGCGGCGACATCCTGCTCAAGGCCGACACAGAAAGTGCCGCGGCATTCGAGGCGGCCGGCAGTTCGCAGTGGGCCTATGACGGCAAGGGAAAGCCGGTGAAGATGCCCTATTGGTCCATTCCGGAAGAAGCTTTTGACGATCCGGATGAAATGGCCGTCTGGGTGCGGCTTGCCTATGAGGCCGCCTTGCGGGTACAGGGCTCTAAGAAATAGCCAGCGCCCCAGAGCGCTTCATCTTTAAACGGAAGCGATTCTGTTGGCTCAAAACGGCCGTTCCACGCGAAGGATGGCGCAGAGCGATGCCGACCCATCGGTCAAGCCATCCGACACAGTGGACGGCCGTTTTCAGCCAACCCGAAGGGCCGGATGAATTTCGGCCATGACCGGCGGCGGCCGTCTCGACCGCAGCTTCTGCTGCGCTCTTCGCCAACCGCCTTGGTCCTGGCCGAAATTCCTTCCGGCAGAATGCTTCCGTCTAAAGATGAAGCGCTCTAAGCGCCTTCACCGCATCCTGTGCAAACAGCGAGAGCGGCTGCGGCAGGTCGTCGAGGGAATACCAGCCGATTGCGGAGAGTTTGTCGGGTTCCATCAACCTGACTTCGCCGGAGAAATCCTCCGTCAGGTAGATCAGCGAGATCCAGTGCTGCCGGTCGGTTTCGATCCGCTGTTCGCTGAGGCAAAGAAAACGGGCGGAATGGATCGTCAGGCCGCTCTCTTCTTCCGCCTCGCGGCGGGCGGCGTCGGCTGCCGGTTCCATATGGTCGACCTTGCCGCCGACAATGCTCCAGTGGCCCGCTTCCGGCGCTTTCAAGCGCTTGCAAAGCAAAAGCTTGCCGTCATTCAAGACGGCAAGCCCAGATCCCACACCGGGGAAATCAATGCCTGGATACGCCATGCAAATGCCTGAAGGCTCAGGCCTTGCCGGCAATCAGCATGAAGGCAGGGATATCGTCGCCGAAGCCGACCGGCGTCGGGCCGTCGTCCTGGTCGCGGCGATAGCGATTGCGGCGATCGCGGTTGTCGTCATTGGCAGGATACGGCTGAGGAGCAGGGCGGTTGCTGTGTCGGCCGGCGTTCTGCGGTTTCGTTTCTGCCTTGCGTTCTGATCTCACAGGTTCTGCCTTTGCTACTACCGGTTCGGGGGGGGCTGCTGCGACTGCCGGACTATCGTCTGATTTGATGTCCGATTTGTGACTGTGGACCGGACGGGGAGCGTGATCACGATCCCTCTCGTTGCGCCGGCCACCGCGCTTGCCGTCACGGCCGCCGCGCTCGGACTTGCCACTATCGTGGCTTTCCATCGGTGCGGGCAGGGCGGAGAGGTCGCCGTTCAGCCATTCGATTTTCTTGTCGATCAGCTTTTCGATGGCATCGGCAAATTTCGTATCGCGCTTGGAAACCAGCGTGAAGGCTGCTCCTGAGCGGCCGGCACGGCCGGTGCGGCCGATGCGGTGGACATAGTCTTCCGCGTGGATCGGCACATCGAAGTTGAACACATGGCTCACATCCGGAATATCGAGACCACGGGCTGCGACGTCGGAAGCGACGAGCAGCTGGATCTGGCCATCCTTGAAGCTCGCAAGCATCTTGGTGCGCGAGCTCTGGTCCATATCGCCATGCAAGGCGCCGACGGAAAAACCGTGGCGGCTGAGCGAGCGGTAGAGATCGGCGACATCGAGCTTGCGGTTGCAGAAGATGATCGCGTTCTTCAGCTCTTCCTGCTTCTGGATCAGATCGCGCAGGACGGCACGCTTCTCGTAATCCTTGCTGTGGGTGGCAACCAGGCGCTGCGTCACGGTCGTTGCCGTGGAAGAGCGGACAGACACTTCGACTCGTTCCGGGTTCTGCAGGAACCGGTCGGCGAGCTTCTGGATTTCCGGCGGCATGGTGGCCGAGAAAAACAGGGTCTGGCGTGTGAAGGGAATGAGCTTGGCGATGCGTTCGATATCGGGGATGAAGCCCATGTCGAGCATGCGGTCGGCTTCGTCGATGACGAGAATTTCAACACCGGTCATCAGAAGCTTGCCGCGTTCGCAATGGTCAAGCAGGCGGCCGGGGGTGCAGATCAGCACGTCGGCGCCGCGCTCAAGCTTGCGGTCCTGCTCATCGAAGGAGACGCCTCCGATGAGAAGCGCGATGTTGAGCTTGTGATTCTTGCCGTATTTTTCAAAGTTCTCGGCGACCTGGGCTGCCAGTTCGCGCGTCGGCTCGAGGATGAGCGTGCGCGGCATGCGGGCGCGGGCGCGGCCCTTTTCCAGCAGCGTCAGCATCGGCAGCACGAAGGATGCGGTCTTGCCGGTTCCCGTCTGGGCGATGCCCAGAATATCACGCCGCTGCAGGGCTGGCGGAATGGCGCCTGCCTGGATCGGTGTCGGAATGGAGTAACCCGCGTCAGTCACTGCGGAAAGAACTTTTTGGCTCAGGCCAAGGTCTGAAAAAGTGGTCAAAGGGAAATCTGTTTCCGTTCCGGTTCGGTCGAACTCTGGTCAATCGGCGCATACATTAACTGCCGTCGCTGGGGCTCATAGTACCATAGGCAAACAAAGTCAAGAAAACCGGAGGTTTGATAGGAGAAAGAGTCAATAATAGACTGCCGGCAACAGGATAGCGGCAATCCGCACCTGCCGGGCCAAGAGCCCTGCCATGTCTGCCAAGTTCAGTTGATGTAGTGGCTGAGCTTGATGCCTGCCGTCAGGAACCGCATCGGATCGACCGCCTCGCCGTTCAGGCGGACTTCGTAATGCAGGTGCGGTCCGGTGGAACGGCCGGTGCTGCCAGAGCGGGCAATAGCCTCGCCTGTGACGATCTTGTCGCCGACATTGACCAGAATGGCCGACAGGTGAGCGTAGCGGGTGGTGATGCCATTGCCATGATCGATTTCGACCATGTTGCCATAGCCGCCAGTCCTGCTGGCGGTGATCACGGTGCCGGGTGCTGTCGCCAGGATCCGCGTTCCGGTCGGTGCGCGAAAATCGATGCCGGCATGCAGCGCCAGCCGGCCAAGGAACGGATCGAGGCGGTTGCCGAAGCTGCTGGTAATGTCGCTGGCCGGCGACGGATTGTTGAACGGCAGCTTCCTGGCCTGGCTGCGAACACTTTCGAGCCGGGCAAGTGCTGTGTCGAGCCCAACCAGAGATCTGTCGAAGGCCCCGGTCGTTTCAGGCTCGACAAACGGGCCGCCAATAGCATCGTCATCTCCCGTGACGGCCGCAGTTTCCGCGGCCACCGTTTCATCAGCGGCCACCTTTACGCCGGTACGTGCAAGGATGGTCATGATGGCGTCGGTGGCTTCCGAGGCACCCGCCGTCAGGTTCTCGATACGGGCTTTCTGCTCCTGCTCGATATCCTTCAACGACAAAGTCACCTTCGAAAACAGCCGGTCGGCCCGGTCGGACATGGCCTCCTGTCCGGTTGAAACCGATTGCGGCGCATAGGCAAGCGCCATCTTCTGCTGCGGCTGCTTGCCGCCTATGCCCATCAACCGTTCGATGGCTTTGAGACCGCCACTGGCGTCGGCGCGCTTTTCAGTGGCCTGCGGTACTGTCTGCGACGGCTGAACGTCCTCTTCTTCAATGCCGGATTCTTCGGCGCGGTCGAGCAGCGAGCCGAGTTTGCCGTGGCGCGACGACAACGCCATTTGCTGCTGAAGCAGCTTTTCGACCTTGTCTTCGACCACTTGCTGATCAAGAAGCTGACGGCTGGTGACGCGATCGACCTGCGCGCGCAACGCGGCGATCCGGTCTTCATATTCGTGCTGCATGCGCGCCTGGCGGGCCATCGTGCCGCCGATCAGGTCGTCGCGCAACACCAGATAGGAGGTTGCAGCAAGATAGCCAATCGAAAAAACAGAAACAAAACAGGCCGATAGCGCTGCCATCCAGGGCTGAAAGGTCATGTGGCGAATCTTGTCGCCGCTTGCCAGAATGATGATGTGCTTTTGTGCGCGCTTGCCGAAAACCCGGCTTTCCGTAGACACCAACTCACCCCCAACGCGTGCGATTCTGCCCGTCCCGATGGGTTTGATTAGATACTGTTAAGGTTAACAAAGCCTTGCCGGCGCCTGGGCTGACGTTGCCCGTCAGGTATTCACAGAGGCTGTCATCGAGCGATAAAACGATGGCGTCAGACCAGCTTCGGCACGGGCGATATCGTTGAACGGGGCTTTCAGGGGCCCACGAAAATTGGCCCTGACCAAGGCTTGGAACGCCGCCGCCGGGTCCTTCTTCTGGCGCGCGCAGAGAAAGCGGAACCATTTGGCGCCGACGGCGACATGGCCTTTCTCGTCCTCGTAGATCACGTCGAGCACGGCAGCGCTCTCAAGGTCGCCGGCCTCACGCATCTTCGCCTGCAGGGCAGGCGTCACGTCGAGACCGCGCGCTTCGAGAATCAGCGGCACCACCGCCAGCCGTGCCGTCAGATCGTTGCGCGTATCGTGGGCTGCCTGCCAGAGGCCATCATGGGCGGGCAGGTCGCCATAGTCCGCACCAAGCTGGCGCAGGCGGTCGCGCACCATGCGGAAATGCTTGGCTTCCTCGAAAGCCACCTTCATCCAGCCATCGAAGAACGAGTTCGGAACGGGCCCCGTTGCAAAACGGGCGACGATGTCGAGCGCCAGATCGACGGCGTTGAGTTCGATATGGGCGATGGCGTGCAAAAGCGCGATCCGGCCCTTGTCGGTCGTCAGGGCCCGCTTCGGCATCTGTCTTGGCGGAATGAGTTCCGGCTTTTCCGGCCGTCCTGGGCGATCAGGCACCGGCGTGTCGAGCGGCGAGCGCAGCGACAGGGTTCGTGCCGTCCAACGGCGTGCCGTTTCCTGGGCAAGCAGCGTCTTGATATCGAGATCGGCCGCGCGAATTGCGCGAACCGCCCCATCGCGAAGACTGTGGATGGCCGGAAGGCTTGTCATGGTCACGCGGGTCCGCCCGTCAGGTTTCTGGTTGCGGCCAGTACCTCTTCGGCATGACCGGCAACCTTCACCTTTGGCCAGATGCGCCGGATCACGCCATCCGGTCCGATGAGCAGAGTTGTCCGCTCGACCCCCATATACTTGTGGCCATACATGCTTTTTTCGACCCAGACCCCATAGCTACTCAAGACTGTCAGATCCTCGTTTGAGGCGAGAATGACCGAAAGGTCGTATTTTTTGGCAAACTTGTCGTGTCGCTTCACCGAATCGGGCGACATGCCGATGACCACCGCGCCGGCAGCGGAAAACTCACTCAAAAGCCCACTAAAGGCGATCGATTCGGTGGTGCAGCTGCTGGTGTCATCCTTCGGGTAGAAGAAAAGCACGACGGACTTTCCCTTGAAATCCGACAGCGAGACGATGCCGCCGCCGTCGCGCGGCAGGGTAAAATCCGGTGCAATCATGCCTTCGGTGACGTTCGCCATGGTTATTCCTTTATTCTGGGGCATGTGCCGCAAAGTTTGTCGCAAGAGCCATATCCAATCTGAACCCGGCCAGTCCAGCACTGGGCGGAAAGAGCGATGTGCCGCGCACAGGGAAGATGGGTGGAACAGTAGACATCGTTTGCCCCGCAGTCTTTCTTTAACTACTGTACAACACATACAAACGCCCGTGGATGCTTCGTCGCACCGCTTGGATTTTTGGCGACAACATGAGTTAAATCAATCACGTATGACGTGGGTGTGGTATCATGAGCGTGTCGCTGCTGGATGCCGCGAGGCGAAATCGCAGCAGATGGGAAAATACCGCATGATTCGTTTCACACTTCCGGAGGTCGCCGGCGCTGATGAATGAAATCCGCGGCGAAAAAGTATCGTTTCGCAAGGAAGACATTGTTGTTCTGCATTCCCTGCCTTCGGCGCAGGCCCATGATCCGTGTATCGTTAACGCTCCGAACAAGCGCGGCATCGCCCACCTCGTCTTCACCGCAACCGCTGTCATTGTCTCGATTGTCCTTCTCCTTGGCGCAGCGCTTGTGGCGGCCATTGAAGGCGGGTTTCTTGACGGGCCACTGAATGCGCGGGCACAGGCAGCGCTCAACGCGGCGATCGGCAGCGGCTATCATGCCGAGGTCGGCAGCACCGTGTTGCGCGTGACCTCGAACGGTGCGCTTGCACTGAAGGCGCAGGACGTGACGCTGGTGGAAAATGCCTCCAACAAGCGCCTGGTCGGTACCGATTCCGTCTTCATCGAACTCAATCCGTTGGCCTTGATGACCGGCAGGATCGCCGTTTCGCGGCTTGAGGCCGAGGGGGCGACGCTCGACCCGTCACTGTTGCCGCAGGGCAAGCCGATCGATCTGACCGCCATTCGCGTCGCCGACGTTGCCGGAGGGCTGGAGGTCGTGTTCGACCAGATTGACAGCATTTCGCAATTGATCGGCCGCAGCAATACCGAAACCGTCCGCATCGCGGACCTGCGATTGTCCTTTGCCGGTCCTCGCCAGCGCATCGTCCCTGTCGTGTTGGAAACTCTGGATTTCCAGCGCACAGCCGATGGCTCGATGCAGATCGACGGTGCCTTCTTAATCGACGGACAATCGTCGCAATTGCATCTTCGCGCTGACCGGCAGAACGGACGTATCACCACCCTCAACGGTGCCGCCGCCGGATTGCCGCTCTCGGCCTTCCTGCATCGCAATCAGACCGCGACGGAACTTGCATTCGGGATCAGGAGCAGCGCCGATCTGACCATCAAGGCGACGCGGGCGGCTGACAACATCAAGCCAACGCTGCAAGTGAACGGCCGCTCCAACGACGGCGTATTCGATGCGGGCGGGTTTTCGTCAGATCTCAAATCTTCCGAACTCAAGGTCAGCTATGATTTTGCCCGCAACCGGATCGAAATTCTACCGTCGATGGTGCGCGTTGGCCGGTCGACCTTCCCCTTTACCGGCGCGATAGCCGATCTTGATCCGGCGGTGTTTGCGGGCAAGAAGGGCTTTTCGGTCGATCTTCTGCTGCAAGCCGCCAGTTCGTCGCCAGTCGACGTGTCCGAGGCGCCGCTGATTTTCGACGCCAAGGCCCATGGGCGCTTTTTTTCGGAAAGCCACCAACTGGTGTTCGACGAGCTGACGGTCGCCAGCGGGCTGGGCACGGCCGCCGGGTCGCTGTCGATGACCTTTGGGGAAACCTCGCCGCAGATCAGCTTTGCCCTTTTGACCGACAAGATACAGTCCGCCGCCGTGAAACAGCTCTGGCCCTGGTGGGTCGGCAAGACGGCGCGGCGCTGGGTGATCAACAATATCTTCGGCGGCACGGTAACGGATGGCAAAATCGAAGTCTTCCTGCCGATGGGACGCATCACGCGCACCGTCGGTCCCATCGATCTGAATGCCGACGAATTGAGCGTTCAATTCAACATCGCCGATACGCGGGTTAACCTGGCCGGTGACATCCCGCCATTGCGCGATGCTGCCGGCGCGTTCAAGCTGAACGGCCAGCGCCTCGATGTGGCGATCGAACGCGGCACGGCCTATTTCCCGTCCGGACGCTCTGCCACGGTGAACGGCGGTGACTTCGTCATCCCCAATACCTACGAAAAGCCGCTGATCGCCGAAATGAGACTCGATGTGGGCGGGCAGGCGGACGCAATCGCCGAGCTTGTCAGCTACAGGCCAATCCTTGCGCTGCAGCGCACCCCCTTCAAGCCGGAGGATTTTTCCGGCGAGATGACGGCCGAGGTCGGCGCGCGGTTCGGGCTGGTCACCGCCCAGAAACCACCGCCGCCGCAATGGCAGGCACAGATGCTGTTGAACGGCGTGACCGTCAACAAACCTTTTGCCGGCCGTGATATCTCCAACATCAAGGGGACAATGCGGATCGATCCAACACAGGCAGTCCTGGAGGCCAAGGCCGATATCGACGGCGGAGAGATGGATATTTCCCTCGTTGAGCCCGTCGGAACAGCCAGCACGGTTGTACGCAAGCGGGAGATTTCCGGAACACTCAATGACGGCGAGCTTGCCAAGCTCGCCCCCGGGCTTGCCGGCATCATCAGCGGACCTGTCGGGCTGGATATCCTGATCAATGACAACGACCAGCACAAGGTTTCGGCTGATCTTAGCAATGCGTCGCTTTCGCTCCCATGGATCGGCTGGTCAAAGGGCGCAGGAATCAGCGCCAAGGCGACCTTTTCGGCATCCACCACCGATGGCGTCACACAGATCGATGATCTGAAGCTGAATGGCGACGGTTTCGGCGCCAAGGGGGCACTTGTGCTCGACAAGTCGGGTTTGAATTCGGGTGAGTTTGCCTCGGTGCAGCTCTCCAAGGGCGATAATTATGCCGTCAATATCAAGCGCCAGAAGAGCGGCTTTGCCGTCAGCGTCAATGGCACGTCGGCCGATATGCGGCCGGTGATCGAAAGCCTGCGCAACGGATCAGGCGACAATGATGGAGATGGCAAGCGGATCGCCATCGATGCAAACCTCCAGCAGGTCACCGGTTTCCACTCCGAGACATTGTCCAATGTCAATCTGAGCTACGCGGCAAACGGCAAGCAGATCGACGCCGTCGATCTGTCGGCGGTAACCGACAGCGGTCAGGCCGTGGTTGCGAAATTGACGAAAAACGGCGCCGACAACACGCTGGAATTGACCAGCGGTGACGCCGGCTCGCTGGCGCGGTTTGCCAATCTCTACAGCAATATGCGCGGCGGCCTGCTCAATCTGAAACTGCGCGATCGCGGTGGCAGTTCCTGGCGCGGAAGTATCGACATCCGCAAATTTTCGCTGGTCGATGAGAAGAGGCTGCAATCGATCGTTTCGACGCCGACGGGCGCCGATGGGCGAAGCCTGAACCAGGCGGTGAAAAAGGACATCAATGTCAGCTCGGCCCGTTTCGAGCGTGGTTTCGCCAACGTGATGCTCGACAACGGATCGATCGCGGTCGATAGCGGCGTCGTGCGCGGGACCGATGTCGGTGCGACATTCCAGGGAACGGTGCGCGACCAGAACGGCAATATGGACATGACCGGCACGTTCATGCCGGCCTACGGCCTCAACCGTCTGTTCGGCGAACTGCCGATCATCGGCGTTCTTCTCGGCAACGGCCGCGACCGCGGTCTGCTCGGGATTACCTTCAAGCTGACGGGCCCGTTTACCAAGCCCAACCTGACAATCAACCCGTTGTCGATCATCGCGCCCGGCGTGTTCCGCAGTATCTTCGAATTCCAATAAAAAACCGGCGGGGTCGCCGCCGGTTTTTTGGATACTGCTCAAGGCTGGCTAATCAGGCCGGCCGCACGAGGATGTGCTTTTTCTTGCCGAGCGACAGCTTGATGAGGCCATCCGCCGTGACATCGCCGGTGCCGATCACCTGGCGGTCGTCGCTGATCGCCTTGTCGTTGACGCGAACCGCGCCATCCTTCAGGAATTGCCGGACTTTGCCATTGGATTCGGCCAGTCCGGCACGCACGAACAAAGCCAGAATACCGATGCCTGCTTCAAGCTCTGCTGCCGGCACATCGATGGACGGCAGGTTTTCTGCAATTGCGCCTTCCTCGAAGGTCTTGCGGGCCGTTTCTGCAGCTTCGTCCGCAGCGGCACGGCCATGCAGGATGGCGGTAACCTCGGTTGCAAGGATCTTCTTGACTTCGTTAAGCTCCGCGCCACCGATCGCTGACAGACGGGTAATTTCCGCCATGGGCAGCGTTGTAAAGAGCTTCAGGAACCGGCTGACATCGGCATCCTCGGTATTGCGCCAATATTGCCAGAAGTCATAGACCGACAGGAGATCGGCATTGAGCCAGATCGCGCCTGAAGCCGATTTTCCCATTTTCGCGCCGGACGAGGTGGTGAGCAGCGGCGACGTCAGCGCGTAGAGCTGCGGCGTCCCCATGCGGTGACCCAGATCGATGCCATTGATGATGTTGCCCCACTGGTCGGAGCCGCCCATCTGCAGCCGGCAGTCATAGCGCTTGGCCAGCTCGACAAAATCGTAGGCCTGCAGGATCATGTAGTTGAACTCAAGGAAGGACAGCGACTGCTCGCGATCCAGCCGGGTCTTGACGCTGTCAAAGGCCAGCATGCGGTTGACCGAGAAATGGCGGCCGACGTCGCGCAGGAATTCGAGGTAGTTGAGCGGCCGCAGCCATTCGGCGTTGTTGATCATCCGTGCGCCGCTCGGGCCGTCGCCGTAGTTCAGGTAGTTGGCAAAGACGTGCTTCAGCGATGCGATATTGTCCTCGATCATATCGACCGTCATCAGCTTTCGCGCTTCTTCCTTGAAGGACGGATCGCCGACCATGCCGGTGCCGCCGCCCATCAGGGAAATCGGCCGGTGGCCGGTCGCCTGCAGCCAATGCAGCATCATGATCTGGGTCAGGTGCCCGACGTGAAGGCTCGATGCGGTCGGATCGTAGCCGATATAGGCCGTCACGGTTTCCTTGTTGAACAGCGCATCCAGACCGGCATTGTCGGACGTCTGGTGGATGAAGCCACGTTCGTGGAGGGTGTGAAGGAAATCGGACTTGAACTCGGACATGACCTGTCTCTTTCGGTGGGCTGTTTGGATAAGGAATGAGTGCTTGCTGGATATTTGCGGGGCGTTTAGCACTCTTTCGTGAAAAGTGCACCTGTTTGCGCCGGAATGTTTATCGGGGAGTTGAAGTCGGTATGGCGGAAATGAAAACGGCGATCGGCCTGATGAGCGGCACGAGCATGGACGGCATCGACATAGCGCTCGTGCGAACCGATGGCCGCGACAGGGTCGAGCGGGGGCCGGCCCTTGGGATTGCCTATGAGGCAAAGTTTCGCGATCGCCTGAAACAGGCGCTGGAAGATGCCAAGTCGATACGGCAGCGCGACGAGCGGCCGGGCAGTCTTGCCGAAGTGGAGCGTGAACTGACGTTGCGTCACGCGGATGCCGTCCGGACTTTCCTCAAGAAAAACAAACTACAACCTGCCGATATTGATGTGACCGGGTTTCACGGTCAGACAGTGTTGCATCGTCCAGACGAAGCTCTGACTGTACAACTCGGCGACGGCGGGCTGCTGGCGCGCGAAACCGGGATCGCGGTCGTTCACGACATGCGCGCCAACGATATGGTGCATGGCGGGCAGGGCGCGCCGCTCATTCCTGTCTATCATGCGGCACTCGCGGCCGGTTTGCCTGCACAGCTGCGCTTCGAGCGGCCGGTGGTGTTCGTCAATATCGGCGGCATTTCCAACCTGACGTTTGTCGGTACGGACGGAAAGATTGCCGCCTATGACAGCGGCCCGGGCAACACGCTGATCGATCAATGGGTCGAAGCGCATGCCGGCATTCCCTATGACCAGGGCGGCATGATTGCCAGCGAGGGACGGGTCCTTGCCGGTCTGGCGGAGCGTTATCTGGAAAACCCGTTTTTTGCCGGCACAAAGCGCCGCTCGCTCGACCGGAATGATTTCTCGCCGCCTGCCGGGGCCGAGGCAAGTCTTGAAGATGGGGCCCGCACGCTCGCCCATGTCACCGCCGCCGCCATCCTCAAATCTGCACAGCACCTGCCGCAGCGGCCGGGTACCTACATTGTGTGCGGTGGCGGGCGGCTGAACAGGATCATCATGGCCGACCTCGCCGATCTGGCCGCCGCCGGGCAGGCTACGGTCGTTTCCGCCGAAGCAGCGGGTCTGGATGGCGACGCGATGGAGGCGGAGGCATGGGGGTATCTTGCGGTGCGCTCGTTGCACGGCTTGCCGCTGACATTTCCGGGAACGACGGGAGTAACAAGACCGGTTACGGGCGGCGTTCTCAGTCCGCCGGAGCGGGCTGCCCGCTTGCCTGCCGATTAACGTTTCTTTTGCCGGACGCAGATAGCATTCACCTGAATTGCGATCCCCCATGTGGCATGGCGGAAGAGAACGCGGGATGTGCGTTCTCAAAACGGACTTACTGATGAACGGCGCGCTCTTCCTCCTGACGGTCAACTTCCTGATAGCGCAGCTTTTTTGCGTATTCTTCCTGGTGATCTCCAGACATAGCCGCATTCCGTCCGCCGGGCGCTGGTTTGCCGCCGCCTTCGCCGTTGCATCGCTTTCGGCCATATGCGAGGTCGTCATCCGCTATGCCGATATCGACCGGCTCGCGAGCTTTGGAGCATTCAGTTCTGTTCTCGGCGCTCTTTTAATGATTCGCGCCGGACTTGGCCGCCTTTATGGCGTTCCGTCGAACATACTGGCGATGACGCTGCTTTTCGGCGCCTCGCTGGTGCTCAACCTGATGATCTACGATTTACCGAGGGGAACACTTCCCCACTCTCTGGGCTATCAAATGCCGTTTGCCATCGCGGAGCTGATCTGCGCCATCGCGGTCTACCGGTCCGGGCGGCGCGAGACAGCCGACCGGATCCTGATGGCGCTGCTGCTGCTGACGGCCGGCAATTTTGTCAGCAAGATCTACTTCTCCGTCATATTTAGCGGCGGCAATACCGCTCAGGCCTATCTCGCCAGCACCTATGCGCTGGTTTCGCAAAGCCTGAGCGCTGTGCTTGTCGTTTCGACAGGATTGACGCTGCTGGCCGTCATCGTCGTCGAAATCATGGACGACGCCAAGGCGAACTCCGAAATCGATCCTTTGTCGGGGCTTTTGAACCGACGGGGTTTCGATGTGAGGGTGAGCCAGATGCTTGCCCGCCCGATGTCTGCCTATCCGCATAGCGTGATTGTCTGCGACCTCGATCACTTCAAGGCGGTGAACGATACGTATGGACATGCCGCCGGCGATCAGGTGATTCAGTCTTTTGGCCGCATGGTTGCGGGACACGCACCGCCGGAGGCAATCTGTGCGCGGTTTGGCGGAGAGGAGTTTGCCATCTTTCTGCCGTCAACCGGCGAAACCACGGGTTACCTGTTCGCTCAGGGACTTCGCAACAGCTTCTCATCGCTGACGTTTGCAGGATTGCCGGACACGGTCCGACTGACCGCAAGCTTTGGGGTTTGCGGGCTTGCACTGCCCGGCGATTCGATCGCGGAGGCGATCAACGGAGCGGACACCGCTCTTTACGGTGCCAAGAAGAGCGGCCGCAACCGCGTCAACCGGGCGCTCCGTGCTGCCGCGGCAAACCAGGGAGAATGGCAGGCTCAGGCCTGAGGTTGAAATTGAGAGATGCAAGATATGAAAAAGGCCGGAATTTCCGGCCTTTTCGTTTAGCGAATGCGCTTTGCGGCAGGTTCCGGCGTCAGTTCGCCGTTCAGCCGCCGGTCGAGGTAATCCTCGCATTCGGCCATCAGCGTATCGACCTGGCCGTTGAAGAAGTGGTTGGCACCCGGCACGGTCTTGTGGGTGATAAGGATACCCTTCTGCGCCTTCAGCTTGTCGACGAGATTGTTGACGTCCTTTTCCGGCGCCACCTTGTCGAGATCGCCATTGATGATCAGGCCGGAGGACGGGCAGGGCGCCAGGAACGAGAAGTCGTAGGTGTTCGGCTGCGGTGCAATCGACATGAAGCCTTCGATTTCCGGGCGGCGCATCAGAAGCTGCATGCCGATCCAGGCGCCGAACGAGTAGCCTGCGACCCAGCAGCTCTTCGAATCGGGATGCATGCTCTGCACCCAGTCGAGCGCCGATGCGGCATCGGACAATTCTCCGGCGCCGTGGTCGAATTCGCCCTGGCTGCGGCCGATCGAGCGGAAATTGAACCGCAGCGTGGTGAAGCCGCGCTTCTGGAACATATAGAAAAGCTGGTAGACGATCTGGTTGTTCATCGTACCGCCGAACTGCGGATGCGGATGCAGGACGATGGCGATCGGGGCGTTCTTCTGCTTGGACGGCTGGTAACGGCCTTCGAGGCGACCGGCCGGTCCGTTGAAGATGATTTCGGGCATTGGCTCTCCGGGCTTGATTCTGGCACTAAAAAACCGGTTCAGAGTTGAAGCAGTCTTGACGAAAGCAGTCAGCTTTTCTAAAACCAGTTTAGAACCATTCAAAACTTTGACACGGACTTTCCGTGGCGAGTGCTGTCTCTTACGGCAAGCGAAGCGAAAATTTCAAGGAAAATGCACCGGCCGCATGCCTTTAGATGGCAGCCGGTTCATCTTTGGCAAGGGAACATGGGACAAGAGCGCATCTATATGGACTGGAATGCCACCGCGCCGCTGATTCCAGCCGCGCGCGAGGCGTGCCTGAATGCGCTCGATCTCCTGGGAAACCCCTCTTCGGTACATGGCGAAGGCCGTAAGATCCGCACGCTGATCGAAAATGCCCGCCGTGATGTCGCGGCCCTTTGCGGCGCGGCCGCGGCCAGCGTCACCTTTACCAGTGGCGCGACGGAAGCGGCCAACTGGGTGCTGACGCCGGATTTTCGCATGGGCAAGACGCCGCTGACCATCGGTCATCTTTATGTCTCAGCGATCGAGCATCCGGCCGTTCGCGAAGGCGGGCGTTTCGGCAAGGCGGATATCAGCGAAATCGCGGTCACGCCGGCCGGCACGATCGATCTTGCCTTGCTCGAAGCGGCACTTGTTGCCCATGACCGCCAGTCCGGTCTGCCGATGGTCGCGGTGATGCTTGCCAACAACGAGACGGGCATTGTCCAGCCGCTCAGTGAGGTGTCGCGCCTGGTGAAGGCGGTTGGCGGCATCCTTGTCGTCGATGCGGTCCAGGCAGCCGGGCGCCTGCCCCTGTCGGTCGAGGCGCTCGGTGCGGACTTCCTGATCGTCTCGTCGCACAAGATCGGCGGGCCAAAGGGTGCCGGCGCACTGGTGGCGCGCGGCGAAATCCTGATGCCCGCGGCGCTGATCTGCGGCGGCGGGCAGGAAAAGGGGCACCGTTCGGGAACGGAAAACCCTGCGGCGATTGCCGGGTTTGGCGCTGCGGCCCTGATTACGGCCAACAATCTGGGTGAGCGGATGATCGCGGTTTCTGCGCTGCGCGAAAAACTGGAGACAGCGATGATGGCGGCGGCACCCGACGTTATCATCCATGGCCAGGGCGGCGAGCGGATCGGCAATACCTGCTTCTTTACGTTGCCCGGCTTGAAATCCGAGACCGGGCAGATCGCATTTGATCTGGAGGGGGTTGCCCTTTCGGCCGGTTCTGCCTGTTCGTCCGGCAAGGTTGGCCAGAGCTACGTGCTGTCGGCGATGGGACATGATCCCCGCCACGGCGCGCTGCGTATCTCGATCGGGCCTTCGACGACGGAAGCGGAGATCGACCGGTGTGCCGAGGTCTTTGCCAAGGTCGCAGCGCGGCGCAGGCTTGCGGGCGCCGCCGCTTGACTCTGGATTAAATTGCGGAAATTGAATTTTCCACTTGGCAAACGGGGTGAAAATGCCCCTTTAGCCCACTACATAGGCGGTACAACGAATATTGTATCGGACTGACAAGCTGCCGGACCTTGTATCCGGCGAGATTGGAGAACGAGATGGCTGCTGTGCAGGAAACAATCGATCAGGTCGCGCYGATCGATGTAGACCAGTACAAATACGGGTTTGAGACGACGATCGAAATGGATAAGGCGCCCAAGGGCCTGTCCGAAGAGATCATCCGCTTCATTTCGGCAAAGAAAAACGAACCGGACTGGATGCTCGAATGGCGTCTGGGCGCGTATCAGCGCTGGCTGACGCTGGAGGAGCCGACCTGGGCCCGCGTCAACTATCCGAAGATTGATTTCAACGAGATCTATTTCTACGCCGCGCCGAAGAGCACGCCCGGCCCGACCTCGATCGAAGACGTCGATCCGGAAATCCTGAAAGTCTATGAAAAGCTCGGCATTCCCTTGCGCGAGCAGGAAATCCTGGCCGGCGTCAAGACCCCGCGCATTGCCGTCGATGCCGTGTTCGATTCTGTCTCGGTCGTCACCACCTTCAAGGAAGAGCTGAAAAAGGCCGGCGTGATCTTCATGTCGATTTCTGAGGCCATCCGCGAGCATCCGGATCTGGTGAAGAAATATCTCGGCACTGTCGTTCCGACCACCGACAACTATTATGCGACGCTGAATTCCGCTGTTTTCACCGACGGATCGTTCGTCTACATCCCCAAGGGCGTTCGCTGCCCGATGGAGCTGTCGACCTACTTCCGCATCAACGAGAAGGGCACCGGCCAGTTCGAGCGCACGCTGATCATCGCGGAAGAGGGCGCCTACGTCTCCTATCTGGAAGGCTGCACGGCGCCGCAGCGCGACGAAAACCAGCTGCATGCGGCGGTCGTCGAACTGGTCGCGCTCGATGATGCCGAAATCAAGTACTCCACCGTCCAGAACTGGTATCCGGGCGACAAGGACGGCAAGGGCGGCATCTACAACTTCGTCACCAAGCGGGGCGATTGCCGCGGCAAGAACTCGAAGATTTCGTGGACGCAGGTTGAAACCGGCTCGGCGATCACCTGGAAGTACCCGTCCTGCATCCTGCGTGGCGATGGTTCGCGCGGCGAATTCTACTCGATCGCCGTCTCCAACGGCCACCAGCAGATCGACAGCGGCACCAAGATGATCCATCTCGGCAAGAATACCTCGAGCCGCATCGTCTCCAAGGGTATTGCCGCCGGCGTCAGCCAGAACACCTATCGCGGCCAGGTCTCGACCCACCGCAAGGCCGAAAATGCGCGCAACTTCACCCAGTGCGACAGTCTCCTGATCGGCGACAAGTGCGGCGCCCATACGGTGCCGTATATCGAGGCGCGCAACTCCTCGGCCCAGTTCGAGCACGAAGCGACGACGTCGAAGATTTCCGAGGATCAGCTGTTCTACTGCCTGCAGCGGGGCATCCCGACGGAAGCGGCGATCGCACTGATCGTCAACGGCTTCGTCAAGGAAGTCATCCAGGAACTGCCGATGGAATTTGCGGTCGAAGCGCAGAAGCTGATCGGGATTTCGCTGGAAGGCTCGGTCGGTTAAACGGCACTTACATATTGAACGTGGTGCGCTGACAGTCGCGCCCAAAAATCTATTCGTTTCCCAAGAGGACGACGTAACATGCTTGAAATCAGAAACCTCCATGCCCGCATCGCCGAAGACGGCACCGAGATCATCCGTGGTCTGAACCTGACCGTGAAGGCCGGCGAAGTCGCCGCCATCATGGGCCCGAACGGCTCGGGCAAGTCGACGCTGTCCTACATCCTGTCGGGCCGCGAAGACTATGAAGTGACCGAAGGCGACATCCTCTACAACGGCGAGAGCATTCTTGAGCTCGATCCGTCCGAGCGCGCAGCCAAGGGTATCTTCCTTGCCTTCCAGTACCCGGTCGAAATCCCGGGCGTCGCCACCATGCAGTTCCTCAAGGTGGCTTTGAACGAGCAGCGCAAGTATCGCGGCGAAGACGAGCTTTCGACGCCGGATTTCATCCGCCGTGTCAAGGAAGCCGCTGCCAAGCTGCAGATCAACCCGGACATGCTGAAGCGGCCGCTGAACGTCGGTTTTTCCGGCGGCGAAAAGAAGCGCGCCGAAATCCTGCAGATGGCGCTGCTTGAGCCGAAGCTTTGCGTGCTCGACGAAACCGATAGCGGCCTTGACATCGACGCGTTGAAGATCGTTGCCGACGGCGTCAATGCGCTGCGCTCTCCGGATCGCGCCGTGATCGTCATCACCCACTATCAGCGCCTGCTCGAGTATATCGTACCGGACACCGTCCACGTTCTCTACAAGGGCCAGATCATCAAGTCCGGCGACAAGTCGCTGGCGCTTGATCTCGAGGCCAATGGTTATGCCGACATCATCGATGCGGCGGCTTGAGGAGTACTCGGATGAACATGCAAACGGCAATCACGATGACAGCCGCCGAGACGGCTCTCGTCGATGCCTATACCGCCCAGATCGGCGAACTGCCCGGCGAGGGTGCGGTGCTGTCGGCGCGCGATAGCCTGCTGGCAAATCTCAGGCAGCAGGGTTTGCCGACCCGCCGCGTTGAATCCTGGCACTACACGGATCTGCGCGCGCTTTTGCGTGCCGTTCCGGCCTTTGATCCGACGGCTTTTGCAGAAAAGGTCGATCCGCTGGTTGCGGGCTCGCCGGTGCTTTCGGTGCTGAACGGCAAGGCTGATACCAAGAACCTGCCTGTTGGCATCAACGTGCGCTCCTATGCCGAAAGCCTGGTCGATGGCGTTGCCGCCGCCGATCTCATCGAACGCGATCAGGACGACGTGATCGGACGGATCAACGGCAGTTTCGTGCGCGACGGTTTCGAGATCGAAGTGCCTGAAGGCACCGAGCTCGAACGGCCGGTCGAGTTCCAGCTGGTGCAGAGTACTGGACAGAGCCATTGCCGGTTCCCGGTGACGTTCGGGGCCAATTCCAAGGCAACGATCATCGAGCGTCACCTCTCGGTCAACGATGCGGCCAGCCTGGTCACCGTTGTCAGCGACCTGATCCTCGACGAGGGAGCCGAGATCACCTGGATCATCCTGCAGCAGCAGGGTGCCAGCGACAGTCATCTCGCCCAGGTCAATTTCGACCTCGGCACCAATGCCAAGCTCAAGCTGTTCATCATCAATGCCGGCGGCAAGCTGGTGCGCCAGGAAGTCCATGGCGTCACGACCGGCGAAGGTGCGGATTTCAAGCTGCGCGGCATCAACCTGCTCGGCGGCGAAACGCATACCGACGTGACATTCACGCTCGGCCATGACGTGCCGAACACGACATCGACCGAAGTTCTCCGCAACGTGCTGTTTGACCGCGCCAAGGGCGTGTTCCAGGGGCAGATCCGGGTCGCTCCCGATGCGCAGAAGACCGACGCGAAGATGGCGTGCAACACGCTGCTTCTCTCTGACGACGCCGATTTTTCGGCAAAGCCGGAGCTGGAAATCTTTGCCGACGACGTCCAGTGCGGCCATGGCGCCACCGTCATCGACATCAACCCGACGCATCTCTACTACATGCGTGCCCGCGGCATTCCGGAAAACAAGGCGCGTGCCATGCTGGTCAACGCCTTCGTCGATGAGATCGTCGAGGAGCTGGAAGACGAGGCACTGATCGAAACACTGGAAACGATCATCGCCATCTGGCTCGAAAAGCACGCCTGATTGGAACATTGACATGGAACACACGGTGCCAGTCCCGGCCTATGACGTCGAAGCGATCCGCAGGGATTTTCCCATCCTGTCGCGGACCGTCTACGGCAAGCCGCTGGTCTATCTCGACAACGGCGCCTCGGCGCAGAAGCCGCAGGTGGTCATCGACGCCGTTGCCCATGCCTATGCCAACGAATATGCCAATGTCCATCGCGGCCTACATTTCCTATCGAATGCCGCGACCGACGCCTACGAAGGTGCCCGCGAAAAGGTGCGCCGGTTCCTGAACGCGCCCTCGGTCGATAACATCATCTTCACCAAATCCTCGACCGAGGCGATCAACACGGTTGCCTATGGCTATGGCATGCCGAAGATCGGCGATGGCGACGAGATCGTCCTTTCGATCATGGAGCATCATTCCAATATCGTGCCGTGGCATTTCATCCGCGAACGCCAGGGCGCCAAGCTGGTCTGGGCGCCGATCGACGATCAGGGCGCCTTCCATATCGACGATTTCGTCAAGTGCCTGACCGACCGGACCAAACTGATCGCCATCACCCATATGTCGAATGCGCTCGGCACCGTCGTTCCGGTCAAGGAAATCTGCAGGATCGCCCGCGAGCGCGGCATTCCGGTGCTGGTCGATGGCAGCCAGGCCGCCGTCCACATGCCGGTCGATGTGCAGGATATCGACTGCGACTGGTACGTGATGACCGGCCACAAGCTCTACGGTCCCTCCGGTATCGGCGTGCTCTACGGCAAGATGGACCGGCTGAAGGAAATGCGCCCGTTCATGGGCGGCGGCGAGATGATCGTCGAGGTGACCGAAGACGCGATTACGTACAACGAGCCACCGCACCGTTTCGAAGCAGGCACGCCGCCAATCGTGCAGGCGATCGGTCTCGGCTATGCGCTCGACTATATGGAAAAGGTCGGCAGGTCTGCGATTGCGGCCCATGAAGCCGATCTGGCAGCCTACGCGCACGAACGCCTTTCAACCGTCAATTCCCTGCGCATCTTCGGGACGGCGCCCGGCAAAGGTGGTATCTTTTCCTTCGAACTCGAAGGTATCCACGCCCATGACGTGTCGATGGTGATCGACCGGGCTGGGGTCGCGGTAAGGGCGGGCACGCATTGCGCCCAGCCGCTCTTGAAACGCTTCGGCGTGACCTCCACATGCCGTGCATCCTTTGGCCTCTACAATACGCGGGCCGAAGTCGACGTGCTGGTGAATGCGCTTGAGCAAGCCCGCAAATTCTTTGCGTAAGGACATATGCCGATGAGCCTTGATACGACCGAAGAAAAAATCGATGTCCGCAACGGGATCGTTCATTCCGCGATTCCGGCGGACGAACTGGCGCGGCTGAGCGACGATGTCATTTCTGCGCTGAAGACGGTCTACGACCCGGAAATTCCGGCCGATATTTTCGAACTCGGGCTGATCTACAAGATCGATATCGAAGACGACCGCATGGTCAAGATCGCCATGACGCTGACGGCTCCCGGCTGCCCTGTTGCCGGTGAGATGCCAGGCTGGGTGGAAAACGCCGTCGGTGCCGTCGAAGGTGTTTCCGGCGTTGAAGTGACGATGACCTTCGATCCGCCGTGGACGCCCGACCGGATGTCGGAAGAAGCGCAGGTGGCGGTCGGCTGGTACTGATCGCGTATTGATCCCTTAACCGCTGCGCATTACATTCTGCACTGAGAAAGCATCAGGCCTTGAACCTGGTTGCCACAAGGAGAACGGCCCATGGGCTTTGCAGTCATGAGTTTGAGCGATGCGGCGGCAGGCCGCGTCAAGGCGATCGTCGAAAATGCCGGCGGCGAGGCCCAGGGCATTCGCGTCGGGATCAAGAAGGGCGGTTGCGCCGGCATGGAATATGCCATCGATCTGGTGACTGCGCCGAACCTAAAGGACGATCTGGTCGAACATCAGGGCGCCAGGGTCTGGGTCGCGCCCGAAGCCGTGCTCTATCTGCTGGGAACCCGGATGGACTTTGAAGTCACCACGCTGCGCTCGGGCTTCACCTTCAACAATCCCAACCAGACATCGGCCTGCGGCTGCGGCGAATCCGTCGAACTGAAGCCTGCCGATCTTGCTGCTCTGGCAGCAAAGGGCGATGCGGTCGTTCGCGCCAGCTAAACTTTCTTCGCAACGGCGCGGCTATATCATAAATTCGAAAGGAGACTGGTTTTCGCCAGTCTCCTTTTCTTTTTCTAGGCCCCTTGAGAGCGGGGGGCCTAACCGAATGTGGACGATGCCTGCTGGACGACGCGCAGTTGTCTTTGCGACCCCGGACCCAAAAAGGGGCGCATCGAGCGCCCCTTGCCGTTTTTTGGTTATTCTGCCGCCTCGGCATAGTCTTCCAGCGGCGGGCAGGTGCAGATCAGGTTGCGGTCGCCGTAGACGTTGTCGACTCGGTTGACCGGCGACCAGTACTTGTCGACGCGGAAGGCGCCCGGCGGGTAGCAGGCCTGTTCGCGCGAATAGGGGCGGTCCCATTCGCCGACCAGGTCTTCGACCGTGTGCGGTGCGTTCTTCAGCGGATTGTTTGTCCGGTCCATCCTGCCGTCCTCGATCGCCTGCGCCTCCGCGCGGATCGCCAGCATAGCATCGCAGAAGCGGTCGAGTTCGGCCTTGGTCTCCGATTCCGTCGGCTCGATCATCAGCGTGCCGGCAACCGGCCAGCTCATGGTCGGGGCGTGGAAGCCGCAGTCGATCAGGCGCTTGGCGACGTCATCGACGGTTACGCCGGCGCTGTCGACCAGCGGACGCGTATCGACGATGCACTCATGCGCCACACGGCCCTTGGCCGATTTGTAGAGCACGTCATAGGCGCCCTTTAGCCGGGCGGCGATATAGTTGGCGTTGAGGATCGCGACCTTGGTTGCCTGCGTCAGCCCTTCGCCGCCCATCATCAGGCAGTAGCTCCAGGAGATCGGCAGGATCGAGGCCGAGCCGAAGGGGGCAGCCGAAACGGCACCTTCGCCGCCATCGGTTTCCGGATGGCCAGGCAGATAAGGCGCCAAGTGCGCCTTGACGCCGATCGGCCCCATGCCCGGACCGCCGCCGCCATGCGGAATGCAGAAGGTCTTGTGCAGGTTGAGATGGCTGACGTCTGAGCCGATATCGCCGGGACGGGCAAGACCGACCATGGCGTTCATATTGGCACCGTCGAGATAGACCTGGCCACCATGCTTGTGGACGATGTCGCAGACTTCGCGGACATTTTCCTCGAACACGCCGTGCGTCGATGGGTAGGTGATCATGCAGCAGGACAGGTTCGCTGCATGCTGCTCTGCCTTGGCGCGGAAATCGTCCATGTCGATATCGCCATTGTCGCTGACCTTGACGACGACGACCTTCATGCCAGCCATCTGGGCCGAGGCAGGATTTGTGCCGTGGGCAGAGGTCGGGATCAGGCAGACATCGCGATGGTCGTCGCCATTGGCAAGGTGATAGGCGCGGATCGTCAGAAGTCCGGCATATTCCCCTTGAGCGCCGGAGTTCGGCTGCATCGAGACTGCGTCATAACCGGTGATCTGGCAGAGTTTCTGCGAGAAGTCAGTGATCATGTGGCGATAGCCTTCGGCCTGATCGGCCGGCACGAAGGGGTGGATTTCGGAAAATTCCGGCCAGGTGATCGGCAGCATTTCGGCTGTCGCGTTGAGCTTCATCGTGCAGGAGCCGAGCGGGATCATCGAGCGGTCGAGCGCCAGATCCCGGTCCGACAAGCGGCGGATGTAGCGCGTCATTTCGCTTTCGGCGCGGTTCATGTGGAAGATCGGATGGGTGAGATACTCGCTGGTGCGCAGCAGGGTCTCGGGAAGGCGGTAACCGGCTTCGAAATCCTCGACCGTGAAATCGCCGCCGAACGCCCGCCAGACGGCTTCCAGCGTCACCGGCCGCGAGCGCTCGTCGAGGCTGATGCCGATCTTGGTGGTGCCGATCCGGCGCAGGTTGACTTCTTCGGCAACGGCCGTCTTCAGGATAATGCCCTGCAGCTTGCCGACATCGACGGTGACCGTGTCGAAGAAGACGTCCGGCTCGACCTTGTAGCCGAGTTTTTCAAGGCCAAGCGCCAAGAGAACGGCCTTCTGGTGGACGCTCTGGGCGATGGCCTTGATGCCCTTGGGACCGTGGAAGACGGCATACATCGACGCCATGACGGCAAGCAGGACCTGCGCGGTGCAGATGTTGGACGTGGCTTTCTCGCGGCGGATATGCTGTTCGCGGGTCTGCAGCGACAGGCGGTAGGCGCGGTTGCCGCGCGCATCGACCGACACACCGACGAGACGGCCGGGCATCGAACGCTTGTAGGCGTCCTTGACGGCCATATAGGCCGCATGCGGGCCACCGTAGCCGACGGGAACGCCAAAGCGCTGGGTGCAGCCGATAGCGATGTCGGCACCCATTTCGCCAGGCGACTTCAGAAGCGCCAATGCCAGCGGATCGGCGGCGACCGTGGCGATCGCGCCGGTCTGATGCAGGCGTGCGATCAGGCCGGTGAAATCGTGAACGTGGCCGTAGGTGCCAGGATACTGGAAGATTGCCCCGAAGACGTCGACCGGATCGAGATCGGCAAACGGGTTACCGATAACAATCGACCAGCCGAGCGGCTCGGCGCGCGTCTTCAAAAGCGCGATGGTCTGCGGATGGCAGTTCTCATCGACGAAAAAGGTCTTGGCCTTGGATTTCGCCACGCGCTCTGCCATTGCCATGGCTTCGGCGGCGGCGGTTGCCTCATCGAGCAGCGAGGCGTTGGCGACGTCGAGACCGGTGAGATCGCAAACCATGGTCTGATAGTTGAGCAGAGCCTCGAGACGGCCCTGGCTGATTTCCGGCTGGTAGGGCGTGTAGGCCGTGTACCAGGCAGGGTTTTCCAGGATGTTGCGCTGGATGACCGGCGGCGTGATCGTGCCGTAATAGCCCTGGCCGATCAGCGAGACGAGCTTCCTGTTGCGATTGGCCGTTTCGCGCATCTTGTCGAGCGCTTCGCGCTCGGTCATGGCAGCGCCCCAGGCAAGCGGGGACGTCTGGCGGATCGACGGCGGAACCGTGTCGTCGATCATGGCATCGAGGCTGCTGTAGCCGATGACCTTGAGCATCGCCGACATTTCATCGGGCGAAGGGCCGATATGCCGCCGGTTGGCGAAGTCATAGGGCTTGTAGTCGGTGAAGGTGAAGTCTTTCGGCATGCTCATCAGGCGATAAGCTCCTTGTAAGCGGCCTCGTCGAGCAGCACGTTGGCGGCGGACGGATCGGACAATTTCAGCTTGAAGAACCAGCCGGCTCCCTGCGGATCGCTGTTGACCAGCGACGGATCATCGACAATGGCCTGATTGGATTCGACGATCTCGCCATCCAGCGGACAATAGACGTCGGATGCTGCCTTGACGGATTCGACGGTGGCCGCAGTTGCACCCTTGTCGAGGGCTGTACCGGATTCGGGAAGTTCCACGAAAACCAGATCGCCGAGCTGTTCGGCCGCATGCGCGGTGATGCCGACGGTTGCAATATCGCCTTCGATTTTCAGCCACTCGTGTTCATCGGTAAATTTCAGCATGGGTTCAGCTCCTGATCAGCGTTTGTAGGTCGGGGTGACGAAAGGGAGGGCGCAGACGGTGATCGGCAGATATTTGCCGCGCACCTCCGCGAAAACCGGGGTGCCATTGGCGGTGTGGGCGGTATCGACATAGCCCATGGCGACGGGATGATCCGCACTGGGGCCAAAACCGCCGGAGGTGACGGTGCCGACCGGCACCTTGCCTTCGGCATCGGCAAAGAGCGGCGCTCCACCGCGCACCGGCGCCTTGCCTTCCGGCTTCAGGCCGACGCGACGACGGCTTGCACCATCTGTGAACTGGCGAAGAATGACTTCGGCACCGGGAAAGCCGCCTTGCCGGGCGCCACCCGTCCGGCGGGCCTTCTGCATCGCCCACTCGAGGGCAGCGTCCACCGGCGTTGTCGTGGTGTCGATGTCGTTTCCGTAAAGACACAGCCCGGCTTCGAGACGCAGCGAATCGCGCGCACCAAGGCCGATCGGCATGACGTCTGGATGTTCGAGGATGCGGCGCGTCACGTCGTCTGCCGAGGCGGCCGGAATGGAAATTTCAAAGCCGTCCTCGCCGGTATAACCGGAGCGCGAAATGATGCAGGGAACATCGTGAAGTGCAGCTTCCGCCACATCCATGAAGCGCATGGTGGCGATATCGGCCCAGAGTTCAGCCAGCACCGCTTCTGCGCGGGGACCTTGCAGCGCGATCAGCGCACGATCGTCCAGCAGGGTCAGATCGCAGGTTTTGCCGAGATGCTTCTGCAGATGGGCGAAGTCTGCTTCCTTGCAGGAAGCATTGACGACAAGGAACAGGTGATCGCCGCGATTGGCAATCATCAGGTCGTCGAGGATGCAGCCGTCGTCATTGGTAAAAAGTCCGTAGCGCTGGCGCCCTTCGGCAAGACCGAGCACATCGACGGGGACGAGCGTCTCCAACGCCAGCGCCGCATCCTCGATCCGGCCCGATTTCGGACGCAGGATCACCTGTCCCATATGCGAGACATCGAAAAGGCCGGCGGCGGAGCGCGTGTGGAGATGCTCCTTCATCACACCGGGYGGATATTGCACCGGCATGTCATAACCGGCGAACGGCACCATCCGGGCGCCGAGCGACAGGTGCAGCGCATGCAGCGGTGTCTGTTTCAAAGGGGAATATTCGTTCAAGTCCGGCCTCCAGGTCTGGCGCGACGCGCCCGCTCATCTCCACGGCGCATGTCGTGCGACGTTTCCTCGAGCCCCCTCTGTCCCTTTGCCTGAGATTGTTATCCCTTCGGCGAGCGAAAACGCTTCTCTCCAGAGTCCTACCGGCATCTTGTTGGTCCTTTGGCCTGAGAGTTTCCGGGGCGGTTGCTCCTTCGGCACCGGTATTACCCGGGTTCTCCCAACAAGATCGATTTCAGATAACGGCGATGCCGGCGGCTTGGCAAGCGCAAAGTGTCGCGCCCAAACAGATTTTTGTCGTGGCTGTTCAATCTTGCGGCCCGATGTAGAAAATCAGCCTTTGCTTTTTTCCCTCCCGCGCGATAACGCAAGTCGCGAGACGGAGATCATCGATGGCGAAAGCCAAGCGACAGATGCGGGTGACTGTGCGGGTGCTTTCAGCACTTGCCTTGCTGTTCCTGTCATTTGCCCATCAGCCGCTTTTCGCCCGCCAGATCACGCCGGCAATGTCAGCGGACTATGTTTTGCCGGACGGAACCACCGGCGATATCTGCTTCGGTCTGGATGGTGTTGAAAAGAGCGATCACGGTTCCTCGCATGAAGAGCTGGCACCGGTCTGCGACTATTGCCGGCTTGCGGCTTCCGTACTTTTGCCCTCACCGGCAGGCGAGGGCTATCTCCTCATCCGGTCAGCGGTTCTTGCCTCGACCCAACCGGATATCGAGGCGCGTGTCGTCTCGCATCCGCGCCTCTTGCCGCAATCGCGCGCCCCTCCGTTCGCGCTCTGACAGCGCCGCCCGGCGATTTCCATATTATCCAGAGCATTCAGCCGCCTGACGCGGCATTGACCGTCCTGTCATGAGTTTGCAGGGCCGGTCCGGAGACAGATCGATGACACAGACCAGAATCACACTTCTTGCACTCGCACTTTCGCTGGGTGCCGCCGCCTCAGCCCATGCGCATGCTTCGTTCGAAACCGATGAGGTGGCATCCGAAAGCAGCTTCAAGGCGGTGCTGCAGATCCCCCATGGCTGCGACGGCAAGGCCACGACCGAAGTCCAGGTCAAACTGCCCGAGGGTTTCGTTTTCGCCAAGCCGCAGCCCAAAGCCGGCTGGGACATCGAGATCATCAAGGGCGACTACCAGAAGAGCTACGACAACCACGGCAAGGCGGTCACGTCCGGCCCGCTGGAAATACGCTGGAAGAATGGCAACCTGCCGGATGACTACTATGACACCTTCGTCATCAGCGGCAAAATTTCAGGCTTTAACACGCAGACTGTGATCGCTTTCCCGGTTACGCAGCTTTGCAGTACCTCCGGCAAGGTCGTCTGGGATGAGATTGCCGCGGCAGGCCAGAGCGCTCATGCGCTGGAGCATCCGGCGCCGACGGTGACGGTCACCCCTGCCAAGGCCGGCGGTCACGAGGGGCACGACATGGCGGCGATGTCCGGCATGGGGGCAACCGGGGGTGTGCCGGTCAAGATCGGTTCGCTGGAAATTTCCGGCGGCGCGGTCAAGGCGATGTTGCCTGGCGCCAAGGTCGGTGGCGGCGGCTTCGTCATCAAGAATGAAGGGGCTGAAGACGACACGCTGCTCTCGGTCGAAAGCCCGGCAGCAGGCCGCGTCGAGATGCACGAGATGAGCATGCAGAACGAGGTGATGAAGATGCGCAAGCTTGAGAGCGGCGTCACCATTCCGGCTGGCGAAACCGTCACGCTTCAAAGCGGCGGCCTGCACCTGATGTTCATGGATGTGAAAAAGCCGTTTGCCGAGGGTGACACAATCCCGGTGACACTCACCTTCGAAAAGGCAGGCAAGGTCGACTACGTGCTCGCGGTCGGCAATGCGGCCGGTGGCGCGCATAAACACAACTGAGTTCTGTGGATTTTTCACGAAAGGGACGGCGGCGCGGCAGACTGCGCCGCCATTGTTTTCGCGACCTGCATGGAACGCTTGCAACGTTAGGAGCCGACGTCAGTCGCCGGTCTTGTCGTCATTCCGTGGCTTCGTCGCCATCGTCTGAGTCTGGTTCGTCCGGACCGAACTCCATGTAGCGGCGCACCGCTTCGCCGCGCGTGCCCTGCGGCAGGCGGCCATTGGCGGTCATCAGCATCAGTGACAGCGCCGTCGGGCTGCGAAGGGCGGCAACGGCATGGGCACTGGCCGCATCGTCTTTCGGCCGCACGGAGAGCAGGGTGATCGCCTCATCGGTCGGGCCATCGCCGCTCATGCGTGCGGACGGCTTGACGGCTTCCGCCGCATAAGCCGCCGTTGTGGCTGACATGGTGACGACCAGGGTCATTGACGATCTGCCCTTGCCGGGCGCTCCTTCGGATATGGCAATCGACCCTTCTTATCCCTGACGCCCTTTCACCGCGGTGAAATCGGGCGCTGGCATTTAAGGCAAATCCTATCGATCGTCCGAAGGGAAAGGGGAGTGCCGGCTGTCGGGAAAGCGTGCCGTTGCATCTGCAGCCCCGGTACTTGCGGCCTTTCTTAAATATGGCACACTTCCTTCAACCAAGGGGGAGGGTGCACATGACGGATAGGGAAACACTGGAAGGCATCGTCAACAAGCTCTACGAGGCACGCGCGGTCAACAACATCGACGCGCTGATGTCCCATACCGGACCCGGCTTCAGTTTCTGCCTCGTCGGCAGCGGCAAGCTGGCACCGATGGCACAACGGGTCTGCGAACCGGTGGCCGTCGATACCGTTATCCGTGGGCTGGTCAGCGATTGGGATATGTCTCAGATCAAGACCACCCGCCTCTATGTGGACGGCGATACGGTTTTTGCCCATCGGGCAGGGCCGATCCGCTACCGGGGCGGTCAGGAAATCCACACGGAATACCTTGATCGTTTCACCTTCAAGGACGGCAAGATCATCGACCTGACCGAATTCGTCGATACGTTGATGGTCGCGGAGACGGTCGGTTTGCTTGACGCTTAGAGCACGCTGAAGTGGATATCCGATATCCTATGATGCCCGGCGGGCAGAAGGTCCCGTGCGAACTGATCGCGGGAAAATTTCGAATTAAGATTCTTCGGCAGGCTTTTGATTTAACTTGTCTCTGCCGTGCCTGTAGGCCGAATGCCAGCCGCTCGGCACTTCCCCTCCGATGATGTCGTGGGGTGCGGGATCCCGTCCCGACTAGTCCATGCATGCATCCCGGCGGCCGCAACTTGGCGGCGCCGGGATACGATCTTCTGCTTACTTGCCGGGGCTCTGCTGCAGAGAGGCCATGATCGCTTCGATCATCTGGTCGATGCTGAAGCTGGCCGGACGCTGGCTTGGGGGGTATTCCTTGAACGTCTGCAGGAAGGGAGCGACACGCCAGACCCCGTACTGCAACAAGTAGGCGTTCTTAGCCGTCCAATCGTAATACTGGTCCGAGACGATGTCCGCACGCTCGAACGGGTCCATTCTCAGATTGAAGACCTTGGGCGCGCGCAGGCAAACGAAGGGATCGGCCCAAACCTTAAAGCCGCCCGGTTCCCGCTGTTCGCAGAAGACGATCTTCCAGTTGTCGTAGCGGTAGGCAACGAGCTCGCCGTCGTCGTTAAAGTAGTAGAAGTCATGCCGTGCCGACTTGGGTTGCTCTCCCGTCAGGTAGGGAAGCTGATTGTAGCCGTCGAGGTGCACCTTGAACTGGTTGCCCGAAATGTCCGTGCCTTTCGACAACTGATCCTTGATGTCGGTATTGCCCGCGGCAGCGACAAGCGTCGGGAACCAGTCGAGACCCGATACCATCTCGTTTGAGACCTCGCCGGCCTTGACGTGGCCGGGCCAACGGATCATGGCGGGAACGCGGAACGCGCCTTCCCAGTTTGTGTCTTTCTCGCTGCGGAAGGGTGTGGTTGCCGCATCCGGCCAGGAGAATTGGTTCGGTCCGTTGTCGGTCGTGTACACGACGATCGTGTTGTCGGCTATACCAAGGTCATCGAGTGCCTTCAGCAGTTTGCCGACATCGCCGTCGTGCTCGATCATGCCGTCGGCATAGTCGTTGCCCGGCATACCGCTCTGGCCTTTCATCGACTCGCGAACATGTGTGAACAGATGCATGCGGGTCGTATTCATCCAGGTAAAGAAGGGTTTGCCTTCCTTGACCTTTCTTCCCATGAAGTCGATTGCCGCGGCTGTCGTCTCGTCGTCAACCGTCTCCATGCGCTTGCGGTTCAAGGGACCGGTATCTTCGATCTTGCCGTCCGCCGAGGCCTTGAGAACACCTCGCGGCGAATTCGATTTTACGAACGCCTCATCGTCCTTGGGGTAATATGGCTGTTCGGGTTCCTCTTCGGCATTGAGGTGATAGAGATTGCCGAAGAATTCGTCGAAGCCGTGATTGGTCGGCAGGTATTCATCACGATCGCCGAGATGGTTCTTGCCGAACTGGCCGGTCGCATAACCAAGCGGCTTCAGCGCCTGAGCGATAGTGATATCGCGCGGCTGAAGGCCAACGGCTGCGCCAGGAATGCCGACTTTGCAGAGACCGGTGCGCAGGCACACCTGGCCCGTGATGAACGTCGAGCGCCCCGCCGTGCAGCTGTTCTCGGCATAATAGTCCGTGAACATCATGCCTTCCTTGGCGATGCGGTCGATGTTGGGCGTCTTGTAGCCGACCACACCCATCGAATAGGCCGAGATGTTGGTCTGACCGATATCGTCGCCGAAGATGACGAGAATGTTCGGCTTGGCGGCATCCTGCGCCATTGCCGGGGGCACCGCGAACGGCACGGCCATCGTCAGTGCAATGGCACCGCTGGCCGCCAGGAGGCGGCTGGAAAAAGTCTGGCTCATGACGGGTTCCTCTCCCGGGCAGGTGAAAAAATGGTCGGCATTTCGCTCTCCTATGTAATGGCAGACTGTGCTTCGCCTTGAACGGTTTGTCGCCTTTTTTGGCACGTTACAAGACGCTACGGCACGTTAAAGCACGCTACAGTCGCAAGGATACCTTATGGGCACATCGCGCCAGGTTCAATGACAAGCTTTGGTTGACGCCAGGCATTCAACCGGCAGCAGCGCAACTTCTGACACGCCTTGGCTGCCGGCAAGATGCAAGAAATAGCCTTGCGGCTCTCGCGTGAGGCAAGCTCGTTTCGCTTCCGTCTTTTCGCCAGAAACGCCTCGAACCACGGCCTGCTGTGTCTTTCACGCAAGGACACATCACGATGTGGTGACCGGGCGGGAAACTTGACGTCACAACCGCAAGTCACTGTTGGAAACGGCGGCGATTGCCTGCATAAGAGCTTTGATCCGATTCCTGCTGGGTGGAACGTGTAGCGCCATGCTCGACTGGCGAGCATGCCACACGCTTCGTCCAGGCGAGCCGGACATAGTGCCGAATAGCGAATTGACGAGGCTCATGACGACCGATCACAGTTTCTCCCGCCGCGGTTTTCTCGGTGTACTCGCAGCCGGTACGCTTGCCGGCTGTTCCACATCCATGCCGGGCGGCCGTACAGCGCCGACACCGGCGCGGATCACGCGCCCAATCGGTCCGCCATCGGATGCCGAGCTGCAGGTGATGTACGGTCCGGTCGAAGATGGCGGCTATCTGATCCCGGCGATCCCCTATCAGCAGATCGATCCGCAATTCTACCGCCAGCGCGTGGCCGACCGGACCGGCGAGCCGCCCGGCACCGTCGTCGTCGATACGCCGTCGCGTTTGCTCTATGTCATCGAGCCGGGCGGCACGGCAATGCGCTATGGCGTCGGTATCGGCCGCGAGGGGTTTGCCTGGCAGGGTGACGGCGTCATCCATTGGCGCCAGGCCTGGCCGCGCTGGAAGCCGCCGAACGAAATGGTTGCGCGCCAGCCGAGCCTTGCCAAATACTCGATCGAAAATGGCGGCATGGAGCCCGGTCTGAAAAACCCGCTGGGCGCCCGCGCGCTCTACATCTTCCAGAATGGCGAGGATACGCTCTACCGGTTGCACGGCAATCCCGAATGGCAGTCGATCGGCAAGGCGGTGTCGTCCGGCTGCGTCCGGCTGATGAACCAGGATGTGATCGACCTTTATCAGCGCGTCCCTGCCAAAGCGAAGATCGTCGTCTGGCAGTAAATCTTGCGGGGGCAGGCGCGGTCGCGTCTGCCTGCCGCAAGCCGCAAGGTCGATATTAACCGGACGCTAACCGCGATGTCCGATTCTCTCATGCTCATGCGGACGATTGTTCTGATTTGACACGCCCGACAAAACTTTGGCACGATTTGCAGCGATAGACGCTTTCATGAATTCTCGGCATCCCCTTTATCGCGCCACGACGCGCATCAGCTCCGCCCGCAAGGTTTTGTCGCGGACATTGGCGGCGCTTGCCCTTGGCGTTGCCCTGTCGGGCTGCATGGCGCTTGATGATCTCTCCGAGGCGCCGCCGAAACTGTCGGGCAAGATGATCGCCGAAATGTCGAAGAAGGGCATGAAGCCGGAAAGCCCGGTTCTGGTGCGCATCTTCAAGCAGGAGAGCGAGCTGGAAGTCTGGAAGGTCAACAAGACGGGTGCCTACGCGCTGTTGAAGACCTATCCGATCTGCCGCTGGTCAGGCGAACTGGGCCCGAAGACGAAGATCGGCGACCGCCACGCGCCGGAGGGTTTTTATCATGTCTCGGCCGGCATGCTGAACCCGAACTCACAGTTCTATGTCTCCTTCAACCTCGGCTATCCCAACCGGCTGGAATCGGCGCTCGGCTATACGGGCGAGGCGCTGATGGTGCACGGCGCCTGCTCCTCGTCCGGCTGCTATGCGATGACCGACCAGGGCGTCGGCGAGATCTACGCGATCGTCCAGAAAGCGCTTTCGAGCGGACAGGAGACGTTCCAGGTTCAGGCCTATCCCTTCCGCATGACGGCGCAGAACATGGCGACGCATCGCGGCGATCCGAACATGTCGTTCTGGCGCACCATGAAAGAGGGCTACGACGCCTTCGAGGTGACACGCCGGCAGCCGAAGGTTTCGGTCTGCGAGCGCCGCTATGTCTTCAACAAGGAATTCGAGGGCGGCGAGCCGGCCGATCCGCTGGCAGCCTGCCCGCCGGTGACCAACCAGCTCGAACCGCAGGCGATGGCCAGGATCGAGGCGGAGGAACGCAAGCTCGACACGGAAATCACCGCTTCCATTCCGGCCAGCTCGACGCTCAGCGCCTATTCCGACGGCGGCATGCATCCGAGTTTTCGCGCACTGTTGAAGGCGCAGGGGCCGAAAAAGCTGGCGGCGAGCATTTCCGCCACCAAATATCCGATCAGCCGTCCCGATGCTGCCCTGGCGGACCCCTTCGACGGGCGGTGAGCCTGAGGGCCGGCGTCATTCATGTCTGATTTGACGCTTGAGTGACGGTTTGCCCCGGCCAAGCTGCAGCGTTCGGCTATTCCGCTCTCCACTGCCTGTTCGGCGCATGCCAAATGCTTGCTCTCGCACGCAGATGACCTATCTTCACAATCACGACAATGCTTGCTGCGGGAGCCCAATGGCCAACGACCCCTACAAAACCCTCGGCGTGGCGAAAACCGCGACGCAAAAAGAAATCCAGAGCGCCTATCGCAAGCTTGCAAAAAAGCTTCATCCGGACCTCAATCCGGGAGACAAGAGTGCCGAGGACCGTTTCAAGACGATCTCCGAGGCCTATTCGGTGCTGGGCGACGAGGACAAGCGTGCCCGCTTCGACAAGGGCGAGATCGATGGCTCGGGAACCGAACAGGCGCCGCGAAACTATTACCGGGAATATGCAGGCGCGCCGGGCGGTGACGCGCGCTACCAGAGCACCGGCGGATTTTCCGATTTTACCGACACGGACGATATTTTCTCCAGCTTCTTTTCACGGCGGGAGAGGGGGCCAATGCGCGCAAAGGGCAGGGATCTGCAGTTCTCCATGGAGGTGGATTTCCTCGACGCCGTCAACGGCTCGAAGGAGAAGATCACGCTGCCGGACGGAACCGTGCTCGACCTGCAGGTGCCACCCGGCACCCAGCAGGGCCAGACGCTCAGGCTTCGCGGCAAGGGCGACCCCGGGTCCGGCGGCGGTCCGGCCGGCGATGCGCTGATCGAGATCCACGTCAGGCCCCACCCGGTCTTCACCCGCGATGGGGACGACATCCGGATCGAGATGCCGGTCTCGCTGCGCGAGGCGATCCTTGGCGGAAAGGTCAATGTCCCGACGATATCCGGTAGCGTCACGCTCAATCTGCCGCCCCATTCGAACACCGGCAAGACACTGCGCCTGAAAGGCAAGGGCGTCACCAAGCGCGGCGGCGGCAATGGCGACCAGTACATCACCGTCAAGATCATGTTGCCGGACGCGGCCGATCCGGACCTGACCGCCTTCGCCACCTCCTGGGGGGCGGGGCAAACCCACAATCCTCGCAAGGCCTGGGGAGGATGACATGGACCATCAGGAGTATTGCGAGCGCCTCAGCATCGTTTCCTCCACGCTGACGATATGGATCGACCGTCAATGGATCATTCCGGAACTGACCGAGAAGGAGGAGGCGTTTCACGAGGCCGACCTGGCGCGGGGACTGCTGATCCTCGATCTCTCCGAAACCATGGGCGTCAACCAGGACGGTATCGACATCATCATGGCGCTTGTCGATCAGGTGCATGGCCTGCGCGCCAAACTGCACGCGCTGACGGATGCGATCCGCCAACAGGACGACGATATTGCTGAGCGCGTGGCGAAAAGGCTTGAGGGCATGCGATAGCAGGCCCCAGCCTCCGTCACGCCCGGCGCGGCGCGGCCGCTGAACTGGCCTCGCCATGATACCAACATGACGGAAGGATTTTTCGATGCGGCATACCTATAGTCTCGATCATTTTGCACTTCTGGTCCGCGACCTTGATCGCAGCGTTGCCTTCTACACCGATATCCTCGGCTTTACCCCGATTGAGCGAACCGGCAGCGCCAATGTGGCGTGGCTTACGATCGGCGGCCTCGATACGATCCATCTGATCCAGGGCGATTTTGGCGCGACGCATCTGACCAAAGACACGCATTTCGCGCTGCGCATCAACGACCTCGATGCCTTCGTCGCCGATATTTCGGCCAAGGGCGTGACGTTTTATGACTGGCCGGGAAATGTGGGCCGGATCGGCGTGCGGCGCGACGGGTTCCGGCAGGCCTATGTGCAGGATCCCGATGGCTACTGGATCGAGATCAACGATCACACCAGCGTGGTTGCGGGCGGGCCCGACGCCGGCTGACCTAGAAGGTGTCGTAGCTGCGCCACAGGACATAGACGCTGACGATAAATACGATCGATCGGAAAATTTGGGAGAGCATATCTCTATGCACCGAAAGCCGGGTAGCAGCGATTGTACCGATCATTCCGCCGCCGATGCCGCCGGCGATGAAATATCCGGCGGTCAACCAGTCTACGAAGCCGGAGAAAGCATAGTTCACGGCGGTCGTCAGGCCGAATGTGCCGACCGCGAGCAACGAAGTGCCGATCGCATTGATAAGCGGCATGCCTGTGGCCAGCAGTAGCCCCGGGACAATGAGGAAGCCGCCGCCTATGCCGAAAAATCCCGAACAGAGCCCGGTAAAGAGGGCAACCAGGCTGGATTTCCGGTGCGTTCCGATGGTTAGCAACTGTGCCGTGACATGAGCCTGGCTCCGCTTCGTTCGCATGGCGAAGCTGACGAACATCATCAGCAGGCCGAACGCGAAGAGGAGCTTCTGCCCGTCTATGAGCTTCCCCAGGCTCGAGCCGAGATATGCCCCGAGCGACCCCGCGATGGCGAAGATAAAGGCGCATCGCCACCAGACATGCCCCCTGATGGCGTGGCCTGCGAGATTGAGATAGGCGTTTGCAGAAACAGCGA
The DNA here is from genome assembly GCF_056405855.1 of Pararhizobium sp. P1_E7. Lineage (NCBI taxonomy): Bacteria > Pseudomonadati > Pseudomonadota > Alphaproteobacteria > Hyphomicrobiales > Rhizobiaceae > Pararhizobium > Pararhizobium sp. P1_E7. Next base: position 244,463 of record NZ_JBFUBH010000005.1, read on the forward strand.
GCGCGCCGGTCCCGATCGCCGTATGCACATCGCGAACACCGACGACGTAGATCAGCAAAGGCGTAGCAAGAATAGATCCGCCGCCGCCGATCAGTCCAAGCGTGCATCCGATCAGCGATCCCGAGGCGACGGCAGCTAAGATCTGCGGGAAAGAGCCATCCACTGTCTACGAGCCCCAGGCCGAACCCGGCAGCGCGTCCAATGGGATTTTCAGGTAGCGCTGTCCATTTGCCTCGGCTTCAGGCAGCTCTCCCCCGCGGATATTGACCTGCAACGCGTGGAGAATGAGTTTCGGCATCGGCAACGTCCGATCGCGGTTTTCACGAAGCTTTATGAAATCCTCCCTCGATCGACCTGCGACGTGGGGGTTGTGAGCTTTTTGTTCTGCTACCGAGCTCTCCCACAAAGCCTGACGCCCTCCCGGCATGTAGTCATGCCCGGTGAACAAGCGGGTGTCGTCGGGAAGGTTGAGAATGTCCTGGATGGACTGCCAGAGATCGGAAGCACTTCCGCCAGGGAAATCCGCACGGGCCGAGCCGCTGTCCGGCATGAAGAGCGTGTCGTGGATGAAAGCTGCATCACCGGCCAGGTAGGTGACCGACGCGAGGGTGTGGCCCGGCGAATGCATCACGCGGACATCCAATTCGCCGATCTTGAAGGTTTCGCCATCGCGAAATAGCCGGTCCCATTGCGATCCGTCACAAGCGAGGCCTGGCAGATTGTAGAATCGCTTCCAGATCTGCTGCACGTCTCGAACATGCTCTCCAATCGCCGTCGGCACGGCTGTCCGGGATTTCAGATAACGGGCAGCCGAAAAGTGATCCGCATGCGGATGCGTGTCCAGGATCCATTGCAAAACGAGATCGTGAGTTTTCATGTAGTCAAGGATGAGGTCCGCGTTCGTTGTCGCGGTCGATCCGGACTTTTCGTCGTAGTCGAGCACCGGATCGATGATGGCGCATTTGCGTGTCACCGGGCATGCGACGACATATTGGATACTGCCGGTGCGCGGGTCATGGAAGCCGGCAATTTCAGGCTTAAGCATAGGCTCAGTCTTTCCCGGCTGCGGTGCGCGGAAAGAAGATCGCCCGGCTTGGATCGACGTCGTATTCAGATTCAAAGATTGTTGCATCGGCGGCAATCTGGGCCACCGAATCCAGGATGAACTGGACCTTCTCCTCCGACAGCAGGACGCTGAAGTTCAGCCGGATGAAACCGGGCTTCTTGATCTCGTCGCCAGAGAGAATGGCCTGCCTGATTTCCTCGGACTGCTCATCGTCGATCGAGAGCAGCCTGTGGACATAGGGGCCGGCGCAGGCGCAGCCACCGCGAGCCTGGATACCGAACCGGTCGCTGAGCATGCGGGTGATCAACTGCTGATGAACATAGCCGCCCCGGCCGTTTTTCACCCGGAAGGAAAAGATAGGCAGTCGATCAGGATCCGACAGGCCGAGAATTTCCATCTGCGGCACGTCTTTCCAGGCAGCGAAAGCACGCTGTGCGAGCTCGCGATTGCGTTGCGCCATCCAGTCGCTTCCGATCGCATCCTTGACGATGAATGCCATCGCAGCCCTGATGTCGCCGACCACGTTGGGGGTGCCTGCCTCCTCGCGGGACTCAAGGCTGTCGCTGTAATCGTGCGTCTGCGGCGACACGAATTTCACCGTGCCGCCGCCTGGCCACGACGGCTTGTTCGTGGAAAGCCCATCGCGACGAAGGATGAGAATCCCGGAAGCGCCTGGTCCACCGATGAACTTGTGAGGAGAAACAACGATCGCGTCGATTTCGGCGCCCGGTGCTGGTGACATGGAAATGGGCACGTAGGGGCCGGCACCTGCGTAGTCCCAGATCATCTTGGCGCCCGCGGTCTTCACCATCGCGGTAATGGTGGCAACATCGCTCGTGATCCCGGTAATGTTCGACGCCGCGGAAAGCGTACATATCGTCAACTCCGGTGACCCATCCCGAAGAGCGCGTTCGAGAAGTGTGAGGTCAGGCCCACCGGACGCGTGTTCTGGGATTTCGACAATCTCGGCACCGCTTTCCCGCCAGGGAAGGATGTTGGAGTGGTGTTCGTAAGGACCGATGATGACCCGAACGGGCTTGCCCGCAGCAACGGCGTCAGTCACCCCGTAAAGGTTTACCAGACGATTGATGCCGGACGTTGCACCGGACCCGGTGAAGATGACGGCGTGCTTTTCGGTGGCGCCGCAGAAGCCGCCAATCAGCGCGCGTGCTTCACGCCTCATCCGGGTCATGAAACCTCCGCAGTACGAAGCTTCGGTATGGCTGTTGGCGTAGTAGGGCAGGACCTCCTCGATGACGAAACGCTCCACCTGGTGGAGCGCCCGCCCGGAAGCGACGTAGTCTGCGTAGACCAGGTCCTTTCTTCCATACGGCCCGTCAATCTTCGCGTTCGAGCCGACAAGTCCGTCGCGAAGCTGCGTGATCGCTTCGGCGCTGGTGAGAGTTTCGCGAAACGTCGAAAGCGGCGTCGCGATCATTTTTACCGGCGGGCGAGCTGCATCCACGGTCAATCTCCTTACGTCGGATATTGACACAGATCATACCCTCCTTCAGGGTCAAAAATATTCACCTATTTTCTGCGAATTTGCGAACGGATCATATCAAATGAACGATGAATTGAAGAAAATCGATGATTTTGATATGAAGATTTTGACTGCGATGCAGGTCGATGCGAATCTTTCCCAACGTGACCTGGCCGACAAGGTTGGAATGTCGCAGAACGCGTGCTGGCGGCGCCTGCAGCGCCTCCATTCGCTCGGGTTGATCCGTGGAGCGCATAGCGAGATCGATCTGCGCGCGTTGGGGCTCGATCTCACCGTCTTCGTGATGATCCGTACTCGCCACCACTCCAAGGAATGGAGTGAAGCATTCCGCGACCGGGTGGAGAAACTCCCCGAAGTGATCGATTTCTACCGGATCGGAGGGGAGTGGGACTACCTCATCAAGGTCGTCACACGGGGCATGTCGGGATATGACACTTTCTATCAAAAGCTGATCACGGACTTCGACCTTGCGACAGTGACCGGTTTCTTTTCAATGGAAGCGATCATCAACAACCGCCCCGTGCAGCTTGGCAAACTGCGATAGTCCCAAACACGCGCCCAGATTTCGAACGGCATCACACTTTTAGGATTCGCGCGACCAACCGCAGCAACTCATGGGCAGCTCCGGGCAGCAAAAGGCCAGCCGAACCGAGGCTAGGCTACCCACCACCGCCACATCCTTGAGGCCGGAAACGACAGTTTCCGCTTCAAGAAGCAAAGTGGCGTTGTCGAGACGACGGCAAGAGGAGCGTTCGCAGTCACACGCCTGCGGTGGCGAGTGTCCATGCCATCCCCGCGAGCGCGCAGACCAGGAGCGTGGCGATGACCGATGCCTTGAAGCGGAAGATGGCCACGGCTGCGGCGATCGAGAGCACGACGGATGGAAGGACGATCGAGCCGAGGGCAGGCGTGTCGATCGAGATCGCTCCGAGCTGCAAGGTCGTGACCTGCGCGAACAGCGTGTGAAGCGCGAACCAGACCGCGAGGTTCAGGATCACCCCGACCACGGCCGCCGTAATCGCCGACATCGCACCCGTCAGAGCGACGTTGCCCCGCAGTCTTTCGATGAAGGGCGCGCCGAGGAAAATCCAGAGGAAGCATGGGATGAACGTCACCCATGTCGTCAGGATCGCCGCCAGCGTTGCCGCTATCATCGGATCGAGCGTACCCGGATCGCGGTAGGCTCCCATGAAGCCGACGAACTGCACGACCATGATCAGCGGCCCCGGCGTCGTCTCCGCCATGCCAAGTCCGTCGAGCATCTCGCCGGGCTTGAGCCATCCGAAGTGCTGGACGGCCTCCTGGGCCACGTAAGCAAGAACCGCATAGGCTCCGCCGAACGTGACGACCGCCATCTTGCTGAAGAAAACGCCGATCTGGGTGAAGACATTGTCGGGACTGAGGTAGAGGTAGAGGAGAGCGAGCGGGACCAGCCAGAGCAGGAGGAAAACGGCCGACACCTTGAGCGACCAGGCGAGGTTTGGTCGGGCGTGCGCGGGTATTTCTTCGCCAAGCGCTGAGTCTTCATCAGCAAGGGTCGGTCCCGATCCCGCCTTATGTCCGCCGCCAACACGGAACTGCGGCGAGCCGGAGCGGCCGCCGATGTAGCCGATGATGCCTGCCGTCAGGATGATCAGCGGGAAGGGCACCTGGAACACGAAGATGGCGACGAAGGCTGCCGCCGCGATGCCGATCATCAGCCTGTTCTTGAGCGCCCGGCTACCGATCCGGAACACTGCCTGCACGACGACGGCGAGGACGGCAGCTTTCAAACCAAAGAACAGCCCTTCGACAACGGTGACGTTGCCGAAGGCGGCATAGATGTAGCTGAGGCCGAGGATGGCGAGAAAGCCGGGCAGGACGAAAAGGATGCCCGCCACAAGGCCACCCGCCGTCCGGTGCAGCAGCCAGCCGATGTAGATGGCGAGCTGCTGCGCCTCGGGTCCCGGAAGCAGCATGCAGTAGTTCAGGGCATGCAGGAAGCGATGTTCCCCGATCCAGCGCTTCTCGTCGACGAGGATGCGGTGCATGACGGCGATCTGTCCGGCAGGGCCACCGAAGCTCAGTGCCGCGATCCGCAACCAGACGCGGAAGGCCTCGCTGAACGAGATGCCATGGTCATAGGTTTTCGGGGCCGCTGGCGGGGCGGCCCGATCGATAAAGTCGGTCATGTCAGGCACCCTTTCTGCCGGCGGGCCAGTTGTGCGTCTCGCCGGTCGCGTCCCTGCACCAGCGGTAGAAAGCGTCGTAGAGAAGGAGGCCTGCCTCCAGTTGCTCGTGATCGTCGGCAAACATCCGCGACAGCCCGAGCGAGGCCGCCAGCAGACCGGGGGCCTCGGGGGCCAGGTCGAGGCGTGCCGTGTCGGCCCCGCGGACGATCGTCGCTAGCCGAAGCAATGGTTCCGACGCAAGACCGAACTCCTCGACCATGACATCGAAGGTGCACAATTCGCCGCGGTGGCTCCACCGGATGTCCGCCTCGATGTCGAAAGGCGCGCCGCCGAAGCGGTCCGCGACGAGTTCGACTTCCGATGGCGGCACGAAGAGAAACACCGCGTTCGGATCGACAAAACGGCGGATGAGCCAGGGGCAGGCGATGCGGTCGATCTTGGGCCGCGCTCTGGTGACCCATACGGTCTGCCCGGCGGCATTGCGGGGAGGCAGCAGGAAGACGGGAACGACGGGAAGTTTCTGGGCGGTCCAGGCCTCGAAGCCGCCTTCCAGACTGTCGGCTGGAATTCCGGCCTGCCGCAGCCACGCTGCCACGCCATGGCTGAGTTTTTGGCCGCGTTGGCAGATGATGATCGCAGAGTTTCCGGCGAGAGACCCGATCCAGGTGTCGAGGGTACGGTAGTCCCGGCGGACGGAGCCGGGGATCAGCCTCGGATCGGCATCGAAGTCCTCGTCAGTGCGGACATCAATGAGCACCGGGCTTTTCGGGGTGCCAATAAGGCGCCCAAGCTTGTCGGGAGATATTTCAAGAAGGGATGACATGGCGCGTCCTTCCGTTGATCGGTTGCTGGACGCGATACTTCGGCTGTCGCCTCGTGGGGTGATCGCAACCCCATAGCAAGAGTTTTGAGACGATCCTTGCAAACTGTCAAGCGCCTTGCGACGAGACGGACGAACGCCGTCCCGCTTTGCACGACGCCTGGTGCGAGCAAAGCTCGTAGGCCGCGACGAGAACCTGCACCGCCGAAACCGGTCATCCCGAACGGGGCCATTCCTGATCGGTCGCGGACGGTGTCGTTGCAGCATGGGCCTGGAGCCCCACCCATCCCTGAATGCCCACGTAGACGCCGACCGCAATGATCAGCGCGCTTGAGAAATAGGGCGCGCGACGGGCAAACGTGCTGAACCCGCTCCAGCGCCTCGTGGCCTGCCGGACGCTCAGCGCGGCGATTGCGCCGACCGTCACAAGTGTGATGGCAAGACCGACCGAAAAGCACAGCACCAGGACGAAGCCAAGGGAGAACGCCTTGAGCTGGATACACAGCAAAAGAACCGTGATCGCGGCTGGGCAGGGGATGAGGCCGCCCGTCAATCCAAAAAGGACGATCTGCCAAGTCGTGACGTTGCGGTCTGCGAACTTCCTGCGAATGTCGTTGGCGTGTGCCAGTTCGTGGGCGTCCTGGTAGCCGCCCGTGGCGACATCGAGTCCTTTCATCTCCTCATGCATATGGTCATGTCCATGGCCCTCGACGAACGACAGATCGTAGTCATGGGTGTGGTTGCCGTGGCCGAGGCTCAGGCGGGCCATGAATTCATGCGGCTCGGGGATGTCCGTGGTGGACTCGAGATAAACGCCCTTGTCGGCGAAGGCGAACGCCTGACGGCTGCCGTCGGGCCGTTCCGTGATCACAGTCGCGTCGGCCGCCGACCAAGCGTGACCGCGCTCGGTGCGCAATCGCCATACGGGTGGCACGCCATCGTCGAACACTTCGAGGGCGACAAGGCCGTGACCCGTGTCGACGCGACGAACATCAGAGTGGCCGCCATGGCTCCCGTGAGTGTGGGATGTCCCGTGGTTGTGATCGCGGTGTCCGGCGTGATCGCGCGCGGCGGCCGCCTTGGCCATCGTCTGATCCTGCCATGTGCGCCACAACATCCATAGCGCAATGGCGATGATGGCTGCGGCCGATGCTAGTTGAAAATAGGGTTCGAATGCTTCGGCATCGACGCCCTGCCAGATGTACAGGCCAGCAAACGCGATCGCCCAGACGATGATGGTGTGGGAGACGGTTGCGGCGATTCCGAGAAGAACAGCCTGTCCGACCGTGCCGCGAACGGCGACGATGAACGCGGCCATCATTGTCTTGGAGTGCCCGGGTTCCAGCCCGTGGAGAGCGCCCAGGAGAATGGCGCTTGGGATGAACAGCCAGGCGTGGGCCGATCCCTGGCTGATCAGGTCGGCAAAGCTCGTCATATCGAACCTCACAGGTACCTGGTGATGGTCTTGAACTCGTCGATCGTCCGGCGTTGCTCGCTGCCGAGGCCGCCGACTGCGTCTTCAAGGCAATGGTCGAGGTGATCCTGGATCAGCGTCTTCTTCGCCTGGCAGACGGCTTTTTCAACAGCATGAAGCTGTTGCGCCACATCGACGCAGGGTCTCTGCGCCTCGATCATGGCGATCACGCTGCGCAGGTGGCCCTCCGCGCGTTTCAGCCGTTTGATGATGTCCGGATGGGTTTCATGAATGTGAGCCTGATCTGTCATGGGTTGAATGCTATCCCCCTGGAGGGGATACAGTCAAGGCAGTTTCGCCCCCGGTGCCAGCCGATGACTGATGATCGCAGCGCGACATAGATCGGCCACCAACTGGTCTGCTTCTCCGCGAATCGCGTCTGTGAACATGGCGTTGTCTCAAAACACCTTAAGTCCGCGATTTATCAACCTAGTGGTTTTGCGAGTAGCCGACATAGGCGGCCCCAGGCAAAGTATCGTCGATACTTGAGACAGGAGAGCATTCCTCGCGGTCCGTCCGCTCCGGGCCGAAGCGCCTCCTCGGCGCTTCGGCCCGCGCGCGCTTACGCTCGTCCGATCTTTCGATCGAGGCCTTCTCCTTCCTCCCCCTTCACCTCGGGGAGAGGCTCGCCATAGCCGGCAGCGATATCGTGGTGAGCGAACTCGTCAGGCTTTTTCAGCACGAACTGATTGTCGGCGGCGATATAGTTGTTGGCATGCAGGCGGGCGATAGGCTGGTAGACTTCCGGAAGGACATGGCGGCCGCTCGCATCCAGGCATTCGTCGCGGACATACATCTGCACGACTTCGCCGATGACGATCGAGCGGCGGCCGTAGTCGAGGATTTGCGACACGCGGCATTCCATGGCGCAGGGTGATTCCTCGATACGTGGCGGTGCGACCTTGACGGCAGGCACGCTTGTCAGCCCGGAGACCTGGATCTCGTCGACATCGCTTGGGAAGTTGATGCCGGTGATGATCATTTCCTTGGCGATCGCCATGTCCACCATGTGAACGACGAATTCGCCCGAGCGGCGGATATTGGCGACTGTGTCCTTCGCATTGCCGTCTGGGCGCGTCTGCATGCCAAGGATCAACAGGGGCGGATCGTGCGAGAAGACGTTGAAGAAACTCATGGGTGCTGCGTTCTTGCAGCCCTGTTCGTCAATGGTGGTGACGAGGGCGATCGGCCGCGGCCCGACGAAGCTGCAAAGCAGACGGTAGCGGTCCTTTTCCGGTAGTTCGGCAAAATCGAAATCCATGACTAGCTCCGTGCGGTTGATGCGAGCGCTGCGCGGCTGTTGTTGTGACGCAAGTTCAGCCTGGCCGGGGCGTAGTCCGCCAATTTTCCGGCATAGGCTTTCGGTAACGGATAGGCCAGATCGCCGACCTTCGACGTCCGCAGGCCCATGCCCACAATCGCCTCGGCGAACTTGACCGCGGCGGCAACGCCGTCGATGACGGGAACGCCCAGCCGTTGCTGCAAACGTTCGACGAGGTTCGACATGCCAGCGCAGCCGAGCACGATCGCTTCTGCGCGATCCTCGATGAGGGCTTTCTGGCACTCCGCCAGTATCGCAGCATCCGCTGTCGAACCCGGCTTTTCGAGGTCGAGCACGGGCACGTCGGTGGCGCGTACGCGCCGGCAGTGGTTCTGCATCCCGTAGCTGCGGACGAGGTGCTCGGAGATGATCCGCGTTCGCTCAAGGGTCGTCACGATAGAGAAGCTTGTCGCCACGAACGTCGCCGCATGCATGGCGGATTCGGCGATACCCAGGACTGGTGAGGCGGTGATTTCGCGGGCGGCGAGCAGGCCGGGATCGCCGAAGCAGCCGATGATGTAGGCGTCCGCCGGCTCCCCTTGCGCGATCTCATCGACCAAGCCCAGCACGCTCAAAGCCTCGTCGTAGTGCCCTTCGATCGAAGCTGCGCCCGAGCGCGACGTCGCCAGGACAATCTCGCTTCCAGCTGCAGCAACCATTCGAGCGGTGTCACCCATGAGCTCTGTCATCGTTGCGGTCGTATTTGGATTTATCAGTTTGATCAGCATTCAATTCCTCCCATTAGGTATACAATTAACGTAGTTTTCTATGAAAGCATTTGTACACCGACAAGCGGCCGATGTCGGATATTCCACGCCCCACTAGGCCAATCGTGGCAAAAAAGTCGATGGCCGTCATCCATCTTCCTCCCGATACCCTTCGATCTCCGATTTTTTCGGATGGATTGTTGGACGATACAAAATACGAAGTTGACGATCAATTGTATACATGGCATATCTATTATGTCTATACAAAACGGTAAGAGGACCGTTCGTCTAGGCCGGCGCTGGGAGCGCCACAAAGGAGGAAAAAACTCATGTCAGTGAAGAGACGTACGTTCCTGCAGGGGGCGGCCGGCGCTATCGGCTTGGCCGTGGCGCAAGGCGCCCTGTCGAAAATTGCCTATGCCCAAGGTGCCGCAGGCACGCTCAGGGTTGCCATTGCCAAGCCGGCAGGCAACCTCGATCCGCAAAGCCATTATGCGATCTGGGCGATCCAGGACCTGATGTTCGAGCCGCTCGTCAAGTACGGCAAGGGCGGTCAGATCGAGCCTTGCCTGGCGACCGACTGGAAGATCGAAGACGGCGGCAAGACGCTGCATCTGACGTTGCGTCAGGGCGTGACGTTCCAGGACGGCACCAAGTTCGATGCCGAAGCGTGCAAATGGAATCTCGAACGCTGGATGGGGCTCGAGCAGTTCACCTGGATGAATTGCTCAAAGCACTTCCAATCGCTTGACGTGGTCGACGACTACCACATCACCCTGCATTTCAAGGAGCCGGTCCTCGCGCTCATGCAGGAACTCTCCTACACGCGGCCGACGCGCTTCCTGTCGCCCAAATCCGTGGGTGCCGACGGCAAGTTCAAGGAGCCTGTGGGGACCGGGCCGTGGCGTCAGGTCAGCGCGGACGATACCCAGAGCGTCTTCGAGCATCACGAAGGCTACTGGGGCGAGTTGCCGTCCTATGAGCGCCTTGAAGCCAAGGTCATTCCCGATGCCCGCTCACGGGTTGCGGCGCTGCGTGCCGGCGAACTCGATCTGGTCGGCGGTTTCTGGATCGCGCCCTTGACCCCGGAAGAGGGCAAGCAGCTCGAAGGGGCCGGCTTCAATGTCGTCGTAGATCCGGGCAACGTTACGCTCGTGATGGCGTTCAACCCCAACCGTGCCGAGGCACTCAAGGATGCGCAGGTGCGCAAGGCCGTCAGCATTGGCATCGATCGCGCGGCGATCTCCAAGGTGCTCTACCATGGCTACGCCAAGCCCGCCGGCAACATGTTTTCGGGCGCCTTGCCCTATGCCGGAACGCAACATGATGCACCCGTCCGCGATGCGGCGGCCGCATCGGCACTGCTCGAAAAGGCCGGCTGGACGGGAAGCCCGATCCGGTCCAAGGACGGCAAGCCGCTGACGCTCGAACTGGTCGTCAGCCCGGACGCCGTGCCGGGATCGCGTGTCATTGCCGAAGTCATCCAGTCCGAGATGAAGGAGATCGGCATCGATCTCGTCATTCGCTCGGTCGACCATGCCTCCAAGCACACGGACATGCTGGAGCAGAAGTACGACCTCGGATTCTTCCTGACTTACGGCGCGCCTTACGATCCGTTCGGCTCGATCGTGGGACTGTGCCTGTCGACCTTCCACAACGACGTCGAGGGCAAGTTGGTCACCGATCCGGCCAACCTGGATCCATTGATCAACGCAGCAATGCTGGCAACGGGTGATCAGATTCAGCCGACCATCCAGAAGGTCTACGACTGGCTGCGGGACAACGACGCGATTGCGCCGCTGGTCTACGTGCCGAGCATCTGGGCGCATTCCAAGCGATTGCATGGCTTCAGCAGCCCGGTCACCGAATACGACATGCCATACGAAAACATTCTGCTGGCCGAGTAAGAGGAGGTTGTCTTGATCCACTTCATCAGCAAACGGCTGAAGCATTCCCTGGTTCTTTTGTTCATGGCATCCCTGGTCTGCTTCACACTCGTTGTATCGGCGCCCGGCAATGTTGCCGTCCTGATCGCGGAGCTTCGCGGGGCGGCCGCTACACCGGGTTATGTCGAACAGGTCGCCGAAGAGATAGGACTGCACAAGCCGTTGCTGGTGCGCTACGTGGATTGGCTTGGGGATGCCGTTCGCGGCGACTTCGGCATTTCCTACAGGACAGGACAGGAGGTCAGCGCAGACCTGGCGAACCGGATGTTGGTCACCGGGATTCTGATTGCGGGCTCGGCCGTATTCGCCACCCTCATCAGCCTGGCTCTCGGGTTCGTCGGTGCTTTCTGGCCCTACAAACTGCCGGACCGCGTATCGCGCGGTCTGGCGCTCCTCGGCGCATCGACGCCGACGTTCTTCGTCGGCGCTCTGATGATCTATGCCTTTTCGGTCACCTTCCAGCTCTTGCCGTCGTTCGGTTTCGACGGCCCCAAAAGCTGGATCCTGCCATGGCTCACCGTTGCCGTTCTTCCCGCCGCCGTTCTCAGCCGCGTCGTGCGGGTCGGTTTGGAAGAAGCGATGACCAGTCCCTTCGTTCTGACCGCCAAGAGCAAGGGCCTTGGCCGCACAGCCATATTGCTCCGCGATGCGTTGCCCAACATCACGCCTATCTTCATCAACGCGCTCGGTACCCAGGTTGGGTTGATGACAGCCACAGCGATCATCGTGGAACCGCTGTTCGCCTGGCAGGGCCTCGGTGACTACTTCCTCGCCGGCGTCCGCTTTCGCGACTTCATGGTGGTGCAGGCATGCCTGCTCATCTTCCTCGCCTTCTTTATCGTGGTGAACCTGGTCGTCGATCTGGCGGTTCTGCTGACCGATCCACGCATTCGCCGCCAATGGAGCTGATTATGACCATGCTCAATTCTATCCTGGCCCGATTGAACAAGATGCCGCGGGCGGCATTGATCACCATCGGCCTATTCGTTGCACTTGGTACTTTCGCGCCTTGGCTCGCCCCCCAGGACCCCAGCACCCAAGACCTGCTGGGGGCCAGTCTCGGTCCGTCGGCCGCCCACTGGCTCGGAACCGATCACCTCGGACGTGATACGTTTAGCCGCTTGATTATCGCCGCGAACACGTCGCTGGTCAGCGTTGGCTCGGTTCTCGGTATCGCCATGACCATCGGCATCGTTCTCGGAACAATCGCCGGCTACCATCGGGGCTGGGTGGACGACCTCCTGATGCGCGTCGTTGACGTGGGTCTGTCGGTCCCGAGCCTGATCATCTCGCTGGCCGTGATCGGGATCGTCGGCCCCGGATACTGGACGATGGTGCTGGCACTGGCGCTTGCCTGGTGGCCGATGAGTGGCCGTATCAGCCGCGCCGTGGCCGTCAGCATCATGAGCAAGCCGCATATCGAGGCGTTGCGGGTGCTCGGAGCCAGCCCCTGGCGCATCTATTTCGGTCATCTCCTCCCCGGCACGATCGGCTCTGTCATGGTCTACGCGACGGCCGATGCCGGCACGGCGGCCCTGGCAGTCGCGACGCTGAGCTTCCTCGGCCTCGGCATCCAGCCGCCGACGGCGGAATGGGGGCAGATGCTCGTCGATGCCTTGCCCTATCTCGAATCCGATCCGCGTCAGGTTCTGCTCCCCGGATTTGCTCTGACGGCAGCCGTCATCGGCTTCAACATCCTCGGGGAGTCCATCGCGCTCAACCGCATTCCAAAGCCTCTTACCCGGCGCATGATCGCAGCGCGCCGGCTTGAGGTCGCAAGCTGGAGCAAGGAGAATTCCAATGCGTGACGAACCGCTCCTGAACGTCAGCAACCTGACGGTCAATCTGTTGACCGCGAAATCGGCGGTGCGCCCCGTCGACGGTGTCAGCTATTCCGTCCGGCAGGGCGAATGTCTCGCCATCGTCGGCGAAAGCGGCAGCGGCAAGACGGTGATGAACTTCGCGCCGCTCGGCCTGATGCCGACGGGTGTGACGACGATGCTCTCCGGCTCCGTCAAGCTTGAGGGGCGCGAACTGATCGGCATGCCCGAACCCGAGATCCAGAAGCTTCGCGGCAAGTCCGTCGGCTTCATCTTCCAGGACCCGATGAGTGCCCTCAACCCGGTGCGCCGCATTGGGCGGCAGATTGCCGAGATGGCCGAACTGCATCTCAACATGACGCCCAGGGCAGCCGAGGCACGTGCCCTCGAGCTCGTGAAGCTTGTCGGGATCTCCGATCCCTTGGCACGGCTGCGGCAATACCCGCATGAACTTTCCGGAGGGTTGAGGCAGCGCATCGTCATCGCCATTGCCCTTGCGGGCGAGCCGAAGCTGCTGATCGCCGACGAGCCCACGACGGCGCTTGACGTGACCGTTCAAGCACAAATCCTGCGGCTGCTAAAGGACGTGCAGCGCCGGCTCAACATGGCGATGGTGCTGATCACCCACGACATGGGAGTGGTCGCCGGTGCGGCCGATAACATCGTGGTCATGTATGCGGCTCGCGCCGCTGAATGCGGGCCGGTCGACAAGGTTCTGGTGAGCCCGCGTCACCCCTACACCAAGGGGCTGATCAACGCGATACCGAGGCGAGAGGACCCGATCGGTTCGCAGTTCCGGGGACTGCCGGGCATTCCGCCGACACTCGGCGCGCCGATCACGGGCTGCGCCCTTGCTCCGCGCTGCGAACTCGTCGTCCCCTCATGCAGAAACAGCCGCCCCCCGTTGATCCGGTCGGTTGACAGCGCGGTTCTCGTGGCTTGCCCTGTCGTCAATCAAGGAAAGGCCGCCGCATGACCCAAGCACCTGTTCTTAAAGTCGAAAATCTACAGACTCGCTTCAAGAGCGTTCAGCGGGGCAAATTTGTCCACGCCGTCGATGATGTTTCGATCGAGCTCTATCCGGGTGAGATTGTTGGCCTGGTCGGGGAATCCGGTTGCGGCAAGTCGACGCTCGGGCGCACCATTGTCGGCCTCGAGAAGGCCAGCAGCGGACGCGTGTTGCTCGACGGCGTCGATCTCAGCGCCCTTTCGGGATCAGCCCTGCGTGACAGCCGCCGGGCGCTGCAGTACGTCTTCCAGGACCCTTATTCATCCTTGAACGATCGCCAAACGGTCGGCGAGGCGATCGATGAAGCTCTCGTGATCGCCGGCACGAGGTCGCCTGAGGAGCGGGACCGTCGCACCAAGGAGCTTCTGGATCAGGTCGGCCTGGCATCCGCGGTGAGGGACCGTCACACGCGCGAACTCTCCGGCGGCCAACGCCAGCGCGTGGCGATTGCCAGATCGCTCGCCGTGAACCCGAGGGTGTTGATCTGCGATGAGCCCGTGAGCGCACTCGATCTTTCCATCCGCGCGCAGGTGATGAACCTCTTTCTGCGTCTGCAGAAGGACCTTGGCGTGGCATGCCTGTTCATCGCCCATGATCTTGCGCTGGTGCGGCAGGCGGCGTCGCGGGTCTATGTGATGTATCTCGGAAAGATCGTCGAGCATGGCACGTCTCAGGAGCTCTACGACCATCCGAGCCACCCCTATTCGCAGATGCTGCTGGCATCAGCGCCCGAGGTGGATCCGCGTATCGAGAAGCTTCGCAAGGGGCCGTTGATGATCGGCGAGGTGCCGAGCCCGACAAACCCACCCTCCGGCTGCCGGTTCCGAACCCGCTGCCCCCTGGCGGTGGACGACTGTGCCAGGGCTATACCGCCGTCCCATAGCCTTTCGCCAGGCCACACCGCCGCCTGCATTTTCGCCCCGGACATTCATCGGGGTCAGCGGTCGGCTCTCACTCACCACGAGGTATCGGCCGCCTGATATCGCAGGACGCGCTCGCCGGTTGCGAACCGGAATCGGCGGCGCTTTCTGCCAGTTTTTTGTTCCCTCCGCGTCCCCTCTGGATGCGCGCTTGCCCCGCTTTCGAGCGGGGCTTTTTTTGCATTCAAGGCTGCTGTGCCATCTTCTCTAGCACGGTCTTGATTTCTAAGTTGTACGGCCGGCCCCCACATACCTCCGGTTCCGTACTTATTGAGATAATGCTGTTGAAGTCGGATTAATTCCGCCGCTTCTTGCTGGTCCATAATGTATCCAGACTATGTAGTTTTAATTGTTAAACCTTGACCCGTACTCAATATTCATTCGCACGATGGTTTTATATTGATCGTATACTTTGGATCTATCTAAAAGATTCGCAGACACGGCAGCGCCAGTCATTCCAATAAACGACATGGTTTGCCTGTATATACATTCACCCGCACTATCCGGACTTTCTTCTTCTAACGTTATTACCATGAACTTTATATAACCACTGTCATTCTTAATATAATAGCTTACTGATGTGCATTCAAAATCAAAAATAACTTCTGAAATATAGTTTTTCTTGACTTTCAATCCGCTAATTGGCTTTCCCAACTCGAGTATCGATGCATAACGTCCCAATAATGCCGGAAATTGTTTGACTGCCATCGCAGACTGAGATTTTTCTTCTTTAGAAACAACCGTTATAGTGCCATTTTTTGTTGGATCCGAGCCTGTCACGAAATTGCGTTTCACAATATTAAGATCTGAAATTAATGCATTAACGTTTTCATCAAAGAATTTCTACGCGTCTGGGAAGACAAGCATCGTCATGTCTTTAATATTCTTTCCTTCGTAAGTTAATTTACGGTCATTACCGTAAATAGAATCTGCAATAGCGTCCGTCAAAGTTTGGCTATAGCAATAAGTTGCCGACAATATACTCATTGCCGAGGCAGTTATCACCAGATTTACTGGATGGCTGCGTTGCTCTTTGATATAGCTTCGCTTTGGGACACAAGAGATGGTCATTGCTGTGTTCCTTACGGTATTGCGCTCGGAAAGCTGGGGTTAGTCGCAGATTTGCAACTTGCGGGACTCTTGCTCACAGTTCCTGCGCGCTGTTTCCGGCGATGTTCGAGATCGGCGAACTAACCGATCGGACCTTAGGCGGCGTCGATGTCAAGATCGGGCTTTGCGCGGGCTGAGCCAAGCAAGATTCCACCGCGGCCTGTGATGAAATCAGAGACAATGCATGATCGCTGGCATGTGCTGGAACAATGAATGTTCCGCGAGCTGACCACTTTTCGCAAGCCACTTCAAAACTGCATTTTCTTCGACGGTTCAGGGCGAATTTGTCGTGCCCTTGGCCGCTTTGTTTTCTTAAATTGGAGCACCGGGCGCGTATGTGCCCGGTGCTCCTTTTTGACGATGTTCGAACGGATCGGTTTTCTGTCGTATTTCCCAGCGATTGCATTGACCGCGAGTTTGTCAGGTCTCTACAATTACAGAGTGTGAAATGTCCGTTTCCCTTCAGTTTTTGACCGGGTTTGGCTGCTCGTTACAACAGGCGATCAGCTGCACCCGCTCGTGGCGCCGCACGTGTCGCACTTCTCGCACGTCCCATTCCGCACCATCGTGAAGTTCTGGCATTCCGAGCACATGTTGCCGGTATAGCCTTGTGCGATCGAGCGGATGCGGCGTTCGGCTTCCAGCTTCTTGGCATCCGATTTGGCGGCGGCGGCTTCGGCGGCGGCCTTGTCGGAGAAGAGGGCGGTGACGTCGGGCTCGCCATCGACCGTGTGCTCTTCGGCGATCTCCTCGGCAAGTTCAGCGGCGCGTTCCTCGTAATCGCGCTTGAAGGCGACGATTTCGGAGGTGGAGACGGCGGTGACCGTTTCGAGCTTGCGGGCGGCACTGCCGGCAAAGGCGGTGACCGTGCCGGTGGCGCCAGCGCGGGCAGGGGCTGCGGTTGCCGCACCCTTCGGCTCGCCGGAGGTGCGGTCGATCTGGCCGCCGGAGACGAGCGTCGGCTTGTGGCCGCGGGTCCAGCCGGTCGAGATCAGGTTGGTCTTGCCTTCCTGGATGCCCTTGCCGAGCGCCGTGTTGCCGAAATCGGACGTATCGACATGAGCAAGGTCGTGGCGGTTCAGGTAGGAGACGGCAAGTTCGCGGAATACGTAGTCGAGGATCGACGTGGCGTTCTTGATCGCGTCATTGCCCTGGACCATGCCGGCCGGTTCGAACTTGGTGAAGGTGAAGGCCTCGACGTATTCTTCCAGCGGCACGCCGTATTGCAGGCCGAGCGAAATCGCGATGGCGAAGTTGTTCATCATGGCACGGAAGGCAGCACCTTCCTTGTGCATGTCGATGAAGATCTCGCCGATGCGGCCGTCGCCGAATTCGCCGGTGCGCAGATACACCTTATGTCCGCCGACGATCGCCTTCTGGGTATAGCCCTGGCGGCGGTTCGGCAGCTTTTCGCGCTCGCGGGTGACCCGCTCGATGACGCGTTCGATGATCTTTTCGGTGACGGTGACGGCCTGGGCGGCGGCAGGTGCAGCCAGGAAATCCTCCATCGCATCCTCGTCCTCATCGTCCTCGATCAGCGAGGCGTTGAGCGGCTGGGACAGCTTCGAGCCATCGCGGTAAAGGGCGTTGGCCTTCAGCGCCAGCTTCCAGGAGAGCATGTAGGCGGCCTTGCAATCCTCGACCGTCGCCTCGTTCGGCATGTTGATGGTCTTGGAGATAGCACCGGAGATGAACGGCTGGGCAGCCGCCATCATGCGGATATGGCTTTCGACCGAAAGGTAACGCTTGCCGATCTTGCCGCAAGGGTTGGCGCAATCGAAAACCGGCAGGTGTTCGGCCTTCAGGAACGGTGCGCCTTCCAGCGTCATCGCACCGCAGACATGGATGTTGGCGGCTTCGATGTCCTTCTTGGAGAAACCGATATGCTCGAGCAGGTTGAAGCTCATATCAGCGAGCTGCTCGTCGGTGACTTTCAGGGTTTCCTTCAGGAAATCAAGGCCAAGCGTCCACTGGTTAAACACAAACTTGATGTCGAAGGCAGCCTTGGTGGCGCCGTTGATCGCCTCGATCTTGTCGTCGGTGAAGCCCTTGGCCTTCAGCGAGCCGGGGTTGACGGCCGGCGCCTGGTTGATATTGCCATGGCCGACGGCATAGGCCTCGATCTCGGCGATCTGGCTTTCCGAGTAACCAAGCGTGCGCAGCGCTTCCGGAACGGCGCGGTTGATGATCTTGAAGTAGCCGCCGCCGGCGAGCTTCTTGAATTTCACCAGCGCGAAATCGGGCTCGATGCCGGTCGTATCGCAATCCATGACCAGGCCGATCGTGCCGGTCGGCGCGATGACGGAGACCTGGGCGTTGCGGTAGCCGTGCTGTTCGCCAAGCGTCAGTGCCTTGTCCCAGGCCGCCTTGGCATGGGTAATCAGGTCCTGGTCCGGGCATTCATTGTGGATCAATGCCACAGGATCGACCGACAGGCCTTCATAGCCCTGGGTTTCGCCATGGGCGGCGCGGCGATGGTTGCGGATGACGCGCAGCATCGAGTCGCGGTTGGGCTTGAAGCCGGGGAACGGACCGAGCTTGGCCGAAATTTCGGCCGAGGTCGCATAGGAGACGCCGGTCATGATGGCGGTGAGGGCACCGGCAATGGCGCGGCCTTCGGTGGAATCGTAGGGGATGCCCGAGGACATCAGAAGGCCGCCGATATTGGCATAGCCGAGACCGAGCGTGCGGTACTCATAGGAGCGCTCGGCGATTTCTCTGGACGGGAACTGTGCCATCATCACCGAGATTTCGAGAACCAGCGTCCACAGGCGCACGGCATGCTCGTAATCGGCGATGTTGATGTTCTTGGTGGCGGCATCCTTGAACTGCAGGAGGTTCAGCGAGGCAAGGTTGCAGGCCGTGTCGTCGAGGAACATGTATTCCGAGCACGGGTTCGACGCCCGGATCGGGCCGGCGGCCGGCGAAGTATGCCAGTCGTTCATGGTCGTGTTGAAATGCAGGCCCGGATCGGCCGATGCCCAGGCGGCGTGGGAGATCTGTTCCCACAGGTCGCGCGCCTTCAGCGTCTTCATCACCTTGCCGTCCTTGCGGGCGGTAAGGTTCCAGTTACCGTCCGCTTCGACGGCGCGCAAGAAATCGTCCTTCAGGGAGACGGAATTGTTGGAGTTCTGGCCCGATACGGTGAGATAGGCTTCCGAATCCCAGTCGGTGTCGTAGGTCTTGAACTCGATATCCTTGTAGCCCTGCTTGGCGAACTGGATGACGCGCTTGACGTAGTTTTCCGGAACCTGGCTCTGCTTGGCGGCCTTGATCTCGCGCTTGAGGGCAGGGTTCTGCTTCGGGTCGTAGCAGGCATCGTTGTCGGCCGTGCAGTTGACGCAGGCCTTCATGATCGCCTTCAGGTGCTTGGCGACGATCTTCGAGCCGGTCACCAGCGCAGCGACCTTCTGCTCTTCCTTGACCTTCCAGTTGATGTAGTCCTCGATATCCGGGTGATCGATATCGACGACGACCATCTTGGCCGCGCGGCGCGTGGTGCCGCCCGACTTGATGGCACCGGCGGCGCGGTCGCCGATCTTCAGGAACGACATCAGGCCCGACGACTTGCCGCCGCCCGAAAGCCGCTCGCCTTCGCCGCGCAGATAGGAGAAGTTGGAGCCGGTGCCGGAGCCGTATTTGAACAGGCGGGCTTCACGCACCCACAGATCCATGATGCCGCCTTCGTTGACGAGATCGTCACCGACGGACTGGATGAAGCAGGCATGCGGCTGCGGATGCTCGTAGGACGACTTCGACTTCACCAGCTTGTTGGTGAAGGGGTCGACGTAGAAATGTCCCTGGCCGGGACCGTCGATGCCATAGGCCCAGTGAAGGCCGGTGTTGAACCATTGCGGGCTATTTGGTGCGACGCGCTGGGTGGCAAGCATATAGGCGAGCTCGTCGCGGAAGGCGAGCGCAGCTTCTTCCGAGGCGAAATAGTTGCCCTTCCAGCCCCAATAGGTCCAGGTGCCGGCCAGGCGATCGAACACCTGACGGGCGTCCGTCTCCGAGCCGTACTGCTCTTCTTTCGGCAGATCCTTCATGGCAGCGAGGTCGGCTTCGGAGCGCCACAGCCAGGACGGAACGGAATTTTCCTCGACCTTCTTCAGGCGCGCGGGAACGCCGGCCTTGCGGAAATATTTCTGGGCCAGAATGTCGGCTGCGACCTGGCTGAACTGCGCGGGCACGTCGATATCCGCAAGACGAAACACGATCGAGCCATCGGGATTCTTGATCTCGCTGATGGCCTTGCGGAACTCAATTTCAGCATAGGCCGATTGGCCTGGCTTGGTGAAACGACGTTCGATCTGCATCTGTCCCTTGTCCTTTGTTTGCCGCATGCCCGAGCCGTCTCAAGGCTCAGGGCGCAATTGTTCTCGTCCGGCCGCGCGGGTGCTGCGCAGCCAGTTTCCGTTTTCCGCTCTGATGGGAAACCCGTCTCGGGGAAACCCTCTATCTTGTGCTGTTTTTAGCTGCAAACACTAAATATAGTATCAACAACTTCTTTACGCCAGCTTTTTGTGACGTGTTTGGCGTCTGGAGAGATCACAAAAAATAACCGTCGCGACCGGCGGATCATCCACCGGGCCGCCTGAAAACACAGACGATTTCTTCTGAAATGAACCGGTCTCGTAACTTTCCGGTCCCGCCGCCGCCGCAACGTAGAAATCATTAACGGCATTCGACCCGATTCCGTCAAGGGCTGGTTTGTGTCGTAATTGCGAACACCAGATGTTGTGTGTGTGACCTGTGGAAAACGGGGACAGAGGGCAAATTCAGCAAAATCAGACGCTTCGCCGGGTTCCCTCCAGCGCCGTCCGCAGCGGCAGGTGATTTTGCAAAATTTTGCGGGTGAGAAACCACACTATATTTACCATGGTGCCCGCAGGCCATAGCCAAGGCGCGTGAAATGTGGCGCCTGACAAAACTGATTCGAGCCCGCCGCTAAAGGGCGTCGAGATTGATACCGATGGTGATGGCGCCGAGCGGCTGACCGGACTGCGGATCGAACACCGTCAGGCTGGCCTGCGATTGCAGCGTCTGCGTCGATTCATCTTTCTCCGCCTCGTCGACGAAGAGGGCCGAAGTCCCTGCATGATAGGTTTTTTGCCATTTCGGTTCGTCGCCCTGCCAATAGTCGGAACTGATCTCGCTTTCGCCAACGGACAGGCCCTTGGCATCGATGACGAAGATTTCGGTGATGACGCCGCCGGAGGCGACCTGCTTGTCCTTGAGGAATTTCGACAGCGGGTTCCCGACCACCGTATCGATCAACGGATGGACGTTGCTGGAGAATTCGGCGCGCCAGGCCGCGTCAAGCCCCTCGATCGTGCGCCGGGTGAGGTGGTCATGAAGCGCGTTCTGGCGCTTCAGCGCTTCGATGATGACCGGGTCTTTGATCCAAGCCCGGATATTGGTCTCGACATAGGCCGTCACCGGCTCCACGTGAACGTCGCCGCCCAATGACGGCGCAGCCTGTATCAAACAGAACACTGCGCCAGCCGCAACGGTGAAGAGCATCCTGCCCACGATCATCTGTCCTTCCCATGCGATCCGTTGAGAAAGGCCTTGGGGCATTCTGTTCGGGCACTTGCTTCCGCCGTGGCAGCGCTGCAGAGGAACAGGCCCCCCAGACGCATCACCAACCACTGTCTGGTTTCGCGCGACCCGTTGTTAGCCGCGCGATCCCTTGGCGATCGGCTCCTGATAGGTGAAACCCATGTCCCAGGGGAAGTAGATCCAGGTGTCCTGGCTGACCTCCGTGACGAAAGTATCGACCTGCGGCCGGCCTTTCGGCTTGGCGTAGACGGCAGCGAAATGCGCCTTTGGCAGCATGGCGCGGACCACCGCTGCGGTCTTGCCGGTATCGGTGAGGTCGTCGATGATCAGAACGCCTTCGCCGCCATCGGCTTTCAGCTCTTCCGAAATGCCCTTGAGGACATACATCTGCCCCTGCGCATCATAATCATGATAGGAGGCAACGCAGACCGTTTCGATCAGCCGGATGTTCAATTCACGGCAGACGATCGCCGCCGGAACGAGGCCGCCCCGGGTGATGCAGACGATCGCCTTCCACTCGCCGCCATTGTCGGCAAGGCGCCATGCAAGCGCGCGCGCATCGCGGTGAAACTGGTCCCAGGATACGGGAAATGCTTTATCAGGAAGTGACATGCTCAAGCTCCAGTTGATCGAGGCATCCGGTTTCGGGAGTGGTGCGGACGACGGGGGTCGAACCCGTACAGATCTCTCCGAGGGATTTTAAGTCCCTTGCGTCTACCAGTTTCGCCACGTCCGCCTGCGTTTCCTTTCAAACACTTGCTTCTTTTCGTCAAGTAAATGTTTTGCAGGTTCTCCCTCGTGTTTTGCAAAAGTCGTTCCCGTGTCGTTCCGGTCACTTGTTCTGCTTGCCCTTAAAAGCTCTAATTACCTTGGCCTCATTTTCAACGTGCCGGGTGTAATGCGTGCCCATCCGTTCGGACTTATCCCCAAGCGCTGCGGCGACCTATCCAGCATCTGCCCCTGATCCCCTCAGATCGGCGGCATAGGTCACCCGCAGCCCATGCAGCGTCGTTCCGGCGCCAATCTTCCCATCCTTTTCCAATGCCCGCGGGTAATGACTGACATCGGTCTGCATCTGCACCTCGCCAGCCCAGGCGCGACCGTCGGCGCGGGTCGTGATCAGCAGCGCTGTCTTATCAACGGTGGCCAAATGCTCCTGCAGTTCAACCGCCCGGTTCCCTTGATGTCCTATTCTGTTCTACAACGGCGTCACATTGGGTGCAGCTAATCTCCATAGTCGCTGGGGAGTCCGTGGGCTTCGACACGTAAAACCCTTTTGTGACGTGTTCGACGTTAAAATGTAGCTGGTTCGTGAATTCATCGCCTGTTTGCGCAACATCGGCGATGCCCCTGGCGCCACAACGGCGGCAAATTAAATTTATCTGGTAGCTATACCGCACAGCACGCATCTCCCCTGAAGTGCGTCCGATCGACGATAGGCGGCCCAAACACTCTATGGAAACAGTTTTACACAGCGATAGCTATGTCCCTGGTGAAGTGTCTTCGTTGAGTGATTTAATCGAAGGGTATCGAAATCAGGAAGGTCGATATTTTCGTCGATTTTGCCTTCCGATTGCAGCTTTATCAGTTCCACTGAAACCAGTTTAAGGAGCCTTTCCATCTCAAGTGTGCTTCTCGCTCTTTCGGCGAAAAGTGACCTTTCGAGCAAGTCAGGTCGGCTCTCGGCTACAATCGCAAACAGGAACTCTACCTCGTCGCACCACCACACAGATCTCCCCAGTTCACGGAGCGCGCTGGTGAAACGCCCCAAAAGCTTGAGTGTTTTCATTGCTATCCCACGCTTAAAAGGAGAGCCGGGCTTAACCGCCCGGTATTATTCGTTCGTTTCATCGCTGACAGCGTTCAGCAAAGCCTTCGCGTCTTCGAAATCCGAATCGACAACAAGGACCGAGAAGGCTTCATTTCGGCCTCTTGGTCCATGTGATGTGTAAATCGCGTATGCGTTAAGCATTGAGATTATCACCTCGACCTCAACGGATGTTTCTACCCGCGTCAACTCTACCAGTTGCTCTGCCATCTCATCTCCAAGGTGCCCCATGCCAGTCCTAAAAACGCCCGGCGCGAGAAGTTCGCTCAGGCTCTCGCCAAAGGCAAGACATGAACGTTGGCCGCCCATATCCGCCCGAAACAGACTAGAGCAACCCGGTAGCTCGTCAGGCTCATAACCTGAAGGCCGCAGGTTTAAATCCTGCCCCCACAACCAAATCCTTTCACCGGGGCCAACCGATTATTGAGACGCATAGACCATGAAGGCAGGCAGTCGTAGGCTGAGAAGTCCGGGTGATGCCAAGCCATTTTACGATCCGTAGTAGCGCAGACCTTGCGCGCTGATCGAGCATCTCGAGACAAACAATCTTCGGCGCGAGCGTGAAGCTTTGCGCTGGGGCGACACCATTTTTGGGCGAGTCGCCTCTACGCGCAAGTTGTGATATTCTTCGCCTTCTTCTTAATTAGGGGGCGATCATGAGACGGCTTTATTCACTGATCGTAGTTGGCGCTGTTTGGTGTTCACCAGCACTTGCCGACGATGAATGTAAAGATGTTCTGATAAATAAGGTGATGGATTCCGTATCGATCAAGAAGGACACCTACTACAATACTGCGGTGCTCTCGACGCTCGACGCGCAGACCGATGATGAAAAAAAAGGAAGGCAGCAGCGGGGCTTGAGATAGAGGGTATACCTGGGAGCCTCACCTATGATGATGCATCCCGACTGAAAACCAGCGTTTCGTCTACCTACAGCTTCACGCAGATTGCCAAGGACAATAGCTCCTATCTCCTTATGTCAGGCCAAGCCGCAATTATCAAAGCCTGGAATGACTGTATGGGCGCGAAGGGGGGACTGAGCCTTCGATTTGAACCGCTGGATGAGCAAGGCATTCAAACGCTCTTGCACATTCAGTATATCAAACCGAACGACGCTCTGCTGAAGGGGCAGGAGCTGCAGCTGCTGAGCGACGTTTACTTGAGCCCTAAAGGTACGCAGGTTCTGGCGAACGGAGAATGCCTCAAGAAAGACAAAATCTACACGCCGGGCGACAAATGCACGGTACAGCTTCTTGCAGACTCCGCTTGGTCAACCTTGCCGATCGTCATGTTCTTGAAAACGAAGCCAACTGACGGGAGCCCTTCCAATACAGTCACTGCCCGAACGTATCTCGCCCCACGGGCGCTACTGACCGGAGAAAGCAGGCCTTGGCCGAGCGGTGGACCGGCCTTCACGAAGGAAACCTTCGCGGGAGAGTACGCCAATATTAGTCCTCAGGAGTGCTTTGATTCCGATAACGGGTACGTGTTTCTGGAGGACTCGATATCAGTAGAATCTCGTCMAAGTGCTGGGGCAACTCTCGCTTCCTGTGGTTCCATTATAGACGGTAAGAAGTTTGCACTTGATAAGTCAGGCAAGCGCATCTGTGTGAAACAATTCAATGGAGCGCCAACGACTGGCGATCATAAATGCTTTTTGGGAATCACAGCCACTGAAGCCACGGTCAAGTGGGTCCCCCCTCCGCCACCGGCGGGGCAATGACTGGATAAATTCGTGAGACCGTTCATCTCACCACCCGCCACCTAAACCGGCCGGCGGGTTTTTCTTTGCCACCAGCCCGAAAGGAAACAGCATGACCCTGAGCGAGTTCAAAGCATGGTTTGAAGGTTTCACTGAAGGCATGGAAGGAGCGCCTGACAAGAATCAGTGGACGCGCGTTAAGGCACGCGTCAAGGAAATCGACGGCGTTGCGGTCTTCGTTGACCGGTTCGTGGCCCCGTATCGTGCCTACTGGACTGGTCTGGATGTCTTCGGCGCAACAGCGATTGGTTCCTGCAATACCGCCCTTCTCGCCGGCAAGTCGAGGGGCGAAGTCTTCGAAAGCCACAATGCCATGCTGGACCTCGGAAAAGAGGAATACACTGCTGCGCTCAGTCCTCGAAGTATCTGCTAATTCCCGCAGCCCTGAAATGGAGAGCCGGGCTTGAGCGCCCGGTTCCGCCGATGCGCCGCTCTGTGTCTTTTGATGAGGGGGGAGATTGAAACATCACTTCGACTGACACGAGTCCACTACGGCAAGTTCACGGTTCCCGCCGCCGTAGCTTGATGGCAACGCTGCATCGGTCATTCGCATACAGGTTTGGAAGTCGTTCTCTTTCGTGTGGATTGCGGCGCTCAGCATCGCGAAGCCCAAGAGTATTGAAACCGGCAGCGCCACGTCACGCATCCCCCCCTAAATACTAGAATAATCATATCGCAAAATGTGGATAGCTCACCGGCTGGTAGGAACGGTTTTGCGCGGCGATCAGTTTTCGGCCCGAACTAGGCCCTGTTGACAAAGTGTTGCTGCCAATGCGAATCCTGGCCTCAGGGGGACGTCATGGCGATACTTAGGATTTATGATCTCAAACAGAATGTCCTCGCGCTTGATCTCAGAGACTTACTGCGGCTTTTGACACCTCGGTCTTTGCAGGCAAATTGGATTGTTTCGACCGTCAAGTCGTCCAAACCTGGGCACGAATGGTTTGAGGCAATAGGTGAAGGTGGCGAGCAATTGGAGGCATTGGCTCAGGACAATGCCCGGCTCTCGGGCTCTGATCTAGCTGCCTTGGCGGAGAAAACGCGGCAGGTTATCTGGGGCGAGTTCTTAGGCTCCGGACACACGCAGTCAGACAAGACGTGGGTTATAATCCGAGCCGTCGACAGCACGTTTTACGAGATCGATACGGACGACAAGGCGGTGCTGAGTAAGATTAGCTCGACCTATAAAGACGTCCGAACTGGTGAGGCTCCGATCACCTCATGGCTTGTGGACCGTCCCGATGAATGATGGCAGCCAGACGCGAACGGCAGCCAGAGCAAGAAACGCAGCGAACGACCTTTCCGTTTTATCATAGCGGGTGGCTACACGCCGGAACTGCTTGAGCTTGTTGAACAGGCGCTCGATACGGTTTGGTCGCCCGAAGGACTACACCCTCGACGGTGTGGCCGGCGAACACATCGTCATTCACCCCTCGCGCCTGGTGCTTCTTTCCGGAGCGATGGCGCCAGACGAGGACATGAACACCGCTCTCAATCAGGGCTGGGGCGAAAGCGTTCTCACCGCCACGCTCGATGCAATTAAGAATGCCGACAGCACGGCGGGCAATATCGCTTCGCTGGTGTTTGAGGCGAAGATCGACATTATCCGTATCCCGGACTTCATGGCTTCGTTGAACAACGAGGTCTATCGCTCTAAAATCATTGAGCGCTACAGCCTCGCCAACATGTCCAAGGGAATCAACGGAACGCTACTTCTCGACAAAGAAGAGGAATACGAGAGCAAGAGCGCGTCGCTCGCTGGTCTGACGGACATCCTCATGGCGTTCATGCAGATTGTCTCGGGAGCGGCTGATATCCCGGTCACGCGCCTTCTAGGCCAGTCACCTGCCGGCATGAACGCCACCGGCGCCAGCGACATGAAGAACTACCACGATCGCATCCAGTCCATTCAGGAGCTCGAAATACAGCCGGCAATGGTTCGGCTCGACGAGTGCCTTGAGCGATCGGCCGACGTGAAGGATCCAGACGTCTACTATCAGTGGGCACCGCTCGAACAGATGAGCGAGAAGGAACGCGCCGACATCTTCAAGACGACGGCCGATGCCGCCCGTCAGTTGGTGGGCACTGGCACGGGGCAAGAGATCATCCCGCGCGAGGCGGTTTCTGATGCTCTGGTCAATCGCCTCGTGGAGGACGGCGTTCTGCCTGGCCTCGATGCCGCGATGGAGACCTATGGGACCTTGAGCGAGCAGGAGCCGTCTGAAGAGGAACTGGCAGCTGCAGCAGCGGCACAAGCAGCGACATCGCATGATGAGCGTGTTTACGCACGTCACCCCGGTTGGCAACTCGTGTGGAGCGCGTCTCTCATGCTCGGCCATCGGTCATTGGATTTAAACCGGCGTGCATATCGTCTCGTGGGTCAGTTTGCCTTTGGCGTCAACAGTTGTTCGCGACTCGAACTTTCCATTGCAAGGTCCTTTTTCAATGATCGCCCACCCAAGCACAATCGTAACTGCTCCAACAATGAGATAGACAACCACGGGGATGGGATCATCAGTCACGATAATTGATCCGCTTCGCTGGCCTTCGATGGAATAGACAACCTTATTCAGCGTACCCGAAGGAATTTTGCTGCTCCCTACGAAGCGCTCTGAAATCCGAATATCGCCCGTGTCTCCTAAACCTGTTTTTGCGATCATTGGATCAGCGGGAACTGTGACCGAAATGGGAACTGTTTTTCCTGTCTGCAGATAAACAACCGTTCCCTCGAAGACGTAGTTCCCACCTCTCGGCTGTGTATCGCCGGTGGCACGGATAGTCGTCGTTGTCATGTTTTCGGGGCTGCTGAGCACGATATCAGCTGTCGCGAATGTTTGGTCCGCAAATCCGCGGACTGGTAGCAGTGCTGTGACCGCTGCACAGATTGTTGCGATGAAAGCTTTCATTGTTCCCCCCATTACAAGTTCGCAGCAACAGCTTACTATAAGATGGCGCTAATGCAATTCCTGGATGCAATTACTTTAGCCGGTACGCGCCGGACCGCCGACGGCTACCTGGTTGCGGAGGCCAAGGCGGTTCGCACCGGCATCCAACTTTATTTGGGTGACGAGGTAGGCAAGCCCGATCTGCGCACGGTGCGCGTCTATCGCCCGGCCGAAGAAGTCTTTTCCGACAAGAGCTTGCAGTCATTCACCCATGCACCGGTGACGGTCAATCACCCGGACGAGGCGGTCAACGCCGGCAGCTGGAAAGACCTTGCCGTTGGTGAGGTCAGCACGGCGGCCAAGAAAGACGGCGACTGGGTTTGGTTGCCGCTGATCCTCAAGGACAAGGACGCCATTGAATCGGTCGAGAGTGGCAAGCGCGAGCTGTCTGCCGGCTATGAATGCCAGCTCGACTGGACGCCTGGCACTACGGCAGACGGCCACCAGTTCGATGCCGTCCAGCGCAACATCAAGATCAACCATCTCGCCATCGTCGATCGAGCRCGGGCCGGTTCTCAAGCTCGCATCGGTGACGGTGCGGGAAACTGGGGTGTTTCCCCTGTCACCAGTGATCAGAAACCGAAGGAAAAGATCATGACCCTGAAGACGGTTACCGTCGATGGCATCCCGGTTGAAGTAACCGACCAGGGTRCGATCGTCATCACCACGCTGCAGACCCGGCTTGCCGATGCCACCACCAAGGCAGCTGCGGCCGAGACTGCCCACCAGTCCGCTCTTGCTGCCAAGGACGCCGATCTGGCCAAGAAGGATGCCGAAATCGACACGCTGAAGGGCAAGGTTCTGTCCGACGCCGATCTCGACAAGAAGGTGCAGGCTCGCGCCGACCTGATCGCGGTCGCCAAGACCATCGCCAAGGACGTGAAGACCGAAGGCCTGACGGACTCCGGTATTCGCAAGGCTGTGGTCGTCGCCAAGATCGGCGACGCCGCTGTGGCTGGCAAGGCAGACGCCTATATCGACGCCCGCTTTGACCTCCTGGTCGAGGATGCTGCCAAGGGCGCCGCCGATCCTTTCGCAACCGTCGTCAAGGGCGGCCTCAAAGCGCAGGACGGCAACCCCAATGATTCCGACGCCGCCTACCGGCAGATGCTGGCGCGCGACGCCAACGCCTGGATGGGCACTCAGAAGGAGAACGCATAATGGCTTTCCCGACCGTATCC